>NZ_JBGWAB010000026.1:0-75347 GCF_041862025.1 Streptomyces sp. AB3(2024) | reverse complement strand
AAAAAAACAAAAAAACAAAATTTTCCCCACCCCCCCGCTATGCCTATTTTTAATTTTTTGTTTAGCATAACATATTATTTGGGCAAATTGTAGAGGGGCCCGGGCGACGGCGGGGCCCCTTCTCCCAAATGCCACGCGTGGCGCGCGTGTTGCTACAGCTCGGACGCGGGGTCCTCGCTCGCGGCCTTGCCCGCGTACGTCTCGGCGAGCAGCTGCTCCTCGCTCGCACCGAGGCGCCAGTAGCCGGTGAACCGCACCGCGCGCCGGTCGACGGAACGTTCCTGCACCAGGTGGCGGCGTACCGCGCGGATGGTGCCGGCCTCGCCCGCGATCCAGGCGTACGGGGCCTCGGCGGCGGGCAGCGCGCTCGCCCGCACCCGCTCCACCACCTCTTCGGTCCGCTCCCGGCCGGCGCCCTTCTCGCGCACGATCCAGGTGACGTCCGCGTCCGCCGGGGTCGCCAGGGCGATCCGGTCGTCCTCGTGCGGGACCTCGAACCACGCCTTCACCCTGGTTCCGGCGGGGAGCCGGTCCAGGATCGCCGCGGCGGCCGGCAGGGCCGTCTCGTCCGCGTACATCAGCACCGCGTCGGTGCCCGCCGGCGGCTGGAAGCGCACGGACTTGTTCTCCGCGACGGCCGGGCCGATGGCCATGATCCGGCGGCCGGTCACCGCCCCGCCGGCCCAGCGGGAGGCCGGGGAGGAGTCCCCGTGCAGGACGAAGTCGATGTCGACCTCGTCCGCCCCGCCGGGCGTGCGCCGCTGCTCGCGCACGGTGTACGAGCGCATCACGGGCCGCTCCTCCTCCGGCATCCCCCGCCACTCGGCGAACCAGGTGTCCTCGGCGGTGGAGGGGAGTTCGGTGTGCTCCCGGTGCGCGGGCGGCAGGAAGAGCGAGAGGCTCTGGTCGAAGCCCCCCGACCGGAAGCCGGCGAGGGACTCCCCGCCGAAGGTGACGCGCAGGAACGAGTGGCCGAGGCGCCGCGTGCGCAGGACTTCGAGCGTGAAGAAGCCGAAGTGCGCGGCGGATTCGGTGGCGGTCATGCGGAGGATCCCCCCTGGGATGTGCGCCGGAGCGGCGGTGGTCAGCTGGCCTTCTTGGCGTTCTGGACGGTCTTGGCGAGGTCTTCCAGGATCTGCGCGCACTTCTCGTACGAGTAGATCGGCTCCGTCACGCGCGGGGCGATCTGGCCGGCCTTGACGGCGGGCAGCGCGGCCCAGGTGGGCTTCTCCTTCGTCAGCTGCTCGTTCTGCAGGGTGCCGGTGCGGTTGTCGAGCAGGACGACGTCGGCCTTGTACTTGCCGGCGTTCTCCCAGCTGAGGCTCTCGAAGAAGACGCTGCCCTTGTCGAGGTTGTCCGGGGTCACGAACTCCACGCCGAGGGACTCGAAGTACTTCAGGTCGGCCGAGGTCTTCGGGGTGGAGACGTAGAGGTGGTCCGGGTCGCCGGAGCCGACGAGCACCTTGATGCCCGGGTTGGCCTTGGTGGCCTCGCGGACCTTGGCGGCGGCGGCCTCGAAGCGGGCCTTGGCGTCGACGGTCTTCTGGTTCTTCGGGTCGGCGCCGAGGGACTGGGCGAGCTCCGCCGTGCGGGCGAGGGCCTTGTCCATCGAGGCGTCGCTGCCCGTGGCGATCGCGGCGGCCGGGGCCAGCTTCAGGATCTTGTCCTTGGAGGCCTCGGGGACGTACCAGTACGAGCCGTCCCAGGTGTTGGTCACCAGCACGTCGGGCCGCAGGGCCGCGTACTTCTCGACGTTGAACTCGTCGTAGACGTTGCCGAGGATCTCGACCTTGGAGATGTCCATGGAGCCGGCCTGCGGGTCGGGCTTGCCGTCGGCGAGCTTGGTCGGGCCGAACACGCCCTTGACCTGGACGCCGTAGTCGTAGAGGGCGGCGGCCGTGCCGGTGAAGGCGACGATGTTCTTCGGCGTGGACTTGGTGCTGACGTCCTTGCCGAGGTCGTCCTTGAACGTCCAGGGGCCGGAAGCGGCCGCGGAGGCCCCGCCCTTGTCGCCCGCGCCGTCCTTCGCCGTGCCGGTGTTGCCGCCGCAGGCGCTGAGCGCCGCGACGAGGCCGAGGGCGCCGCCCGCCGCGACGAGTCCGCGACGGGAGAGGAAGGAGGTTCCGGGCTTGGGCATGTCGATGTCCGCTTTCGTACGCGCAGGGGCGGCCACCGGGGGTGTGGACCGCTCGGGGGAAGGTTAGCCTAACCTTGGCCGAAAACAGTAAGGGGACCCTAATTTTCTCGGGTCCCCTTGCCGCTCCCCGCGCGTCGCGGGGGTCCGTCAGCCGCCGAAGCCCAGCTCACGGGCGATGAGCATGCGCTGCACCTCGCTCGTGCCTTCGCCGATTTCCAGGATCTTGGAGTCCCGCCACATGCGGGCCACGGGGTACTCGTTCATGAAGCCGTAGCCACCGTGGATCTGCGTGGCGTCACGGGCGTTGTCCACGGCCACGGTCGAGGAGTACAGCTTCGCGATCGCCGCCTCCTTCTTGAACGGCTCCCCGGCCACCAGGCGGGAGGCCGCGTCGCGCCAGCCGATGCGGGCCATGTGCGCGCGCATCTCCATGTCCGCCAGCTTGAACTGGATGGCCTGGTTGTCGCCGATCGCCTTGCCGAAGGCGTGTCGTTCCTTCGCATACTTGACCGACTCGTCCACGCAGCCCTGCGCGAGGCCCGTGGCGAGCGCCGAGATGGCGATGCGCCCCTCGTCCAGGATCCGCAGGAACTGGGCGTAGCCGCGGCCCTCGTCGCCGACCAGGTTGGCCAGCGGGACGCGGACGCCGTCGAAGGACAGCTCGCGGGTGTCCGAGGAGTTCCAGCCGACCTTGGAGTAGGGCGCGGCGACCGTGAACCCGGGGGTGCCCGACGGGACGATGATCGAGGAGATCTCCGGACGGCCGTCGGCCTTGCGTCCGGTCACGGCGGTGACGGTGACCAGACCGGTGATGTCCGTACCGGAGTTGGTGATGAAGCACTTCGAGCCGTTGATGACCCACTCGTCGCCGTCCTTGACGGCGGTGGTGCGGGTGCCGCCGGCGTCGCTGCCCGCGCCGGGCTCGGTCAGGCCGAACGCGCCCAGGACCTCCCCGGAGCACATCTTCGGCAGCCACTGCCGCTTCTGCTCCTCGGAGCCGAAGAGGTAGAGCGGCATGGCGCCCAGCGAGACGCCCGCCTCCAGGGTGATGGCGACCGAGGAGTCGACACGGGCCAGCTCCTCCAGGGCGATGCCGAGGGCGAGGTAGTCGCCGCCCATGCCGCCGTACTCCTCCGGGAAGGGCAGGCCGAACAGGCCCATGCGGCCCATCTCGCGGACGATCTCGTACGGGAACTCGTGGCGCTCGTACAGGTCGCCGATCTTCGGGGCGATGACGTCGTGGGCGAACGCCTCGACGGTGCGGCGGAGTTCCTCGTGCTCGGGGGTGAGCCGGTGGTCGAGGGCCATGATCTTCGTTACTCCTTGTGGGAGAGGGCGCGGACGGTACGGGAGGGGCTGGGACGGCCCAGCTGTTCGGCCATCCACACGCTCGTGGCGGTGAGGGCGGCCAGGTCGACCCCGGTCTCGATGCCGAGGCCGTCGAGCATCCACACCAGGTCCTCGGTGGCGAGGTTGCCGGTGGCGCTCTTCGCGTACGGGCAGCCGCCGAGGCCGCCCGCGGAGGCGTCGACGGTGGTCACCCCGTGCTGGAGCGCGGCGAGGGTGTTGGACAGCGCCTGGCCGTAGGTGTCGTGGAAGTGCACGCCGATCCGGTCGGTCGGTACGCCCTCCTCGTTGAGCTCGCTGAGGAGGGTCTGGACATGACCGGGGGTGGCGACGCCGATGGTGTCGCCGAGGCTGAGCTCGTTGCAGCCGAGGTCGAGCAGGGCCTTGGCCACCCGGACCACCTGGTGGACCGGGACCGGGCCCTCCCAGGGGTCGCCGAAGCACATGGAGAGGTAGCCGCGCACGTGCGCCCCGCCCTCCTTGGCGCGGGCCACGACGGGCTCGAACATGGCGAGGGACTCGGCGACGGTCCGGTTCAGATTGCGGGAGGCGAAGGTCTCGGTGGCCGAGCCGAACACGGCGATGCGGTCCGCGCCGAGCGCCAGGGCGCGGTCGAGGCCGCGCTCGTTGGGGACGAGGACCGGCAGCTGCACCCCGGTCAGGTCCCGCAGCTGCGGGAACAGCTCCTCGGCGTCCGCCAGCTGGGGCACCCACTTGGGGTGCACGAAGCTGGTCGCCTCGACGGTCGTCAGACCGGCGGCGGCGAGGCGGTGGACGAACTCGGCCTTGACGGCGGTGGGTACGGCCGTCTTCTCGTTCTGGAGGCCGTCGCGGGCGCCGACCTCGTGGATGCGGACCCGGGCCGGGAGCCCGGGGGCCGGGACGGTCATGGGCAGTCCGTTCACCGGTCCCCCTCCTCTTCCTCGTCCGGGGTGACGACGGCCAGGACCTGGTCCATGGCGACGGTGGTGCCCGGGGTGACGTCGAGTTCGGTGACGGTGCCGGCGTGCGGGGCGGAGATGACGTGCTCCATCTTCATCGCCTCGACGACCAGCAGGCTCTGGCCCGCCGCCACCTTGTCCCCGACGGCCACCTTGACGACGGTGACGGTGCCGGGCATCGGCGCGGCGAGGGTGTCGGCGCCGGTCCGGCCGGCCCCGCCGAGCAGGGCGGCGACGGGGTCGTGCCGCTGCACGTGCCAGGCGTCGCCGTCACGGCCCAGCCAGGTCCCCTCCGGGGAGGCGGCGTGGCTGAACCGGTGTGTGACGCCGTCCAGTTCGACGGTGACGAGGTCGCCGGTGCGGGCCACGATCCGGCCCGCGGCGGAGGCGGCGGGGCCGTCGCCGTCCGGGGCGAGCAGCAGCTCCGTACCGGGGCCGGACGGGCGGGTGCGGACCTCCACCGGGTCCCGGCCGGGGAGGCGGAAGTGGTGCACCGTCCAGGCCGGGGTCCCGCCCAGGCGCCAGCCGTCGGCGGCGTCGAACGGGTCGGCCCAGCCCTGCGGCCGGGCGGGCCTGGCCGCCGCGAGCAGCGCGGCCGCCGCGTACACCTCGGCCGGGACCCCTTCCGGGAGCAGGGCCTGGAGATCGCGTTCGACCAGACCCGTGTCCAGGTCCCCGCTGACCACGTCCGGGTGGGCCAGGAGCCTGCGCAGGAAGCCGGTGTTGGTCTGGACGCCCAGGATCACGGTGTCGGCCAGGGCCGCCCGCAGGGACCGCAGGGCCGAGGCCCGGTCGGGTCCGTACGCGATGACCTTCGACAGCATCGGGTCGTAGGTGGAGCCGGTGTCCACGCCGGCCGTCAGCCCGGAGTCGGTGCGCACCGCCCCGCCCTGCGGCTCCGACAGGGCCAGGACCGTACCGCCGGACGGCAGGAAGCCGCGGGCCGGGTCCTCGGCGCAGACGCGGGCCTCGATGGCGTGGCCGGTCAGCCGCACGTCCTGCTGCCCGAATCCCAGGGGAGCCCCCGCGGCCACCCGCAGCTGCTGTTCCACCAGGTCCAGGCCCGTGATCAGCTCGGTCACCGGGTGCTCGACCTGGAGGCGGGTGTTCATCTCCATGAAGTAGTACGAGGACGGGTCCCCGCCCGGCACGATGAACTCCACGGTGCCCGCGCCGACGTACCCGCAACTGCGGGCCGCCTCCACGGCCGCCGCGCCCATCGCCGCGCGGACCTCCTCGTCGAGCAGGACCGAGGGGGCCTCCTCGATGACCTTCTGGTGGCGCCGCTGGAGGGAGCACTCGCGCTCGCCGAGGTGGACCACGTTGCCGTGCGCGTCGGCCAGCACCTGGATCTCGATGTGCCGGGGCCGGTCGACCCACCGCTCCACGAGCAGGGTGTCGTCGCCGAAGGAGGACTTCGCCTCGCGGCGGGCGGCGGCGATCTCCTCGGCCAGCACGGCCGCGTCGCGGACCAGCCGCATGCCCTTGCCGCCGCCGCCCGCGGAGGGCTTCAGCAGGACCGGCATGCCGATGGCCTCGGCCGCGGAGACCAGCTCGGCGTCGGTGAGGCCGCTTCCGGAGGAGCCGGGGACCACGGGCACGCCCGCCGCCTTCACCGTCTCCTTGGCCCGGATCTTGTCGCCCATCAGCGAGATGGCGTTCGCGGGCGGGCCGATGAAGGCCAGCCCGGCGTCGGCGCAGGCCCGTGCGAAGCCGGCGTTCTCCGCGAGGAAGCCGTAGCCGGGGTGGACGGCCTCGGCGCCGGTGCGGCGGGCGGCGTCCAGGAGCCGCTCCACCGACAGGTAGCTCTCGGCGGCGGCCGCCGGGCCGATCCGGACGGCCGTGTCGGCCTCCCGTACGTGCCGGGCGTCCGCGTCGGCGTCGCTGAAGACGGCCACGGAGCGGATGCCGAGCTGCCGCAGCGTGCGGATGACCCGTACCGCGATCTCGCCCCGGTTCGCGACCAGAACAGTGCTGAACATCGAAGAGGTCCTCACGTCACATCACGTCACATACGGAAGATGCCGAAAGCGGGGTCGCCCAGCGGGGCGTTCGCGCACGCGGTCAGGGCCAGTCCCAGCACCTGCCGGGTCTCCATCGGGTCGATGACCCCGTCGTCCCACAGCCGCGCGGTGGCGTAGTAGGCGTTGCCCTGTTCCTCGTACTGGGCGCGGACCGGGGCCTTGAAGGCCTCTTCGTCCTCGGCGGGCCACTCCTGGCCGGCGCCCTCGATCTGGTCGCGCTTGACGGTGGCCAGGACGGAGGCGGCCTGCTCCCCGCCCATCACGGAGATCTTGGCGTTGGGCCACATCCACAGGAAGCGGGGGCTGTAGGCCCGTCCGCACATCGAGTAGTTGCCCGCGCCGTAGCTGCCGCCGACGACCACCGTGAGCTTGGGGACCCGGGCGCAGGCCACGGCCGTGACCATCTTGGCGCCGTGCTTGGCGATGCCGCCCGCCTCGTAGTCCCGGCCGACCATGAAGCCGGAGATGTTCTGGAGGAAGAGGAGGGGGATGCCGCGCTGGTCGCACAGCTCGATGAAGTGGGCGCCCTTCTGCGCGGACTCGGAGAAGAGGATGCCGTTGTTGGCGATGATCCCGACCGGGTGTCCGTGGATCCGGGCGAAGCCGGTGACCAGGGTCTGGCCGAACTCGGACTTGAACTCCTGGAAGCGGGAGCCGTCGACGATCCGGGAGATGACCTCGCGGGCGTCGTAGGGGGTCCGGGAGTCGACGGGGACCGCGCCGTAGAGCCCGGACGGGTCGACCTTGGGCTCCTCGGGCACCTCGACCGACCAGGGCAGGGCTCCGCGGTCGGGCAGGGTCGCCACGATGTTCCGTACGATCCGCAGCGCGTGCGCGTCGTCCTCGGCGAGGTGGTCGGTCACTCCCGAGACGCGGGAGTGGACCTCGCCGCCGCCCAGCTCCTCGGCCGTGACGACCTCGCCGGTGGCGGCCTTCACCAGCGGCGGGCCGCCGAGGAAGATCGTGCCCTGGCCGCGCACGATGACGGCCTCGTCGCTCATCGCGGGGACGTACGCGCCGCCCGCCGTGCAGGAGCCGAGGACGGCGGCGATCTGCGGGATGCCGGCCCCCGACATGCGGGCCTGGTTGTAGAAGATGCGGCCGAAGTGCTCGCGGTCGGGGAAGACCTCGTCCTGCATGGGCAGGAAGGCGCCGCCGGAGTCGACCAGGTAGAGGCAGGGGAGACGATTCTCCAGAGCCACTTCCTGGGCCCGCAGGTGCTTCTTGACGGTCATCGGGTAGTACGTGCCGCCCTTGACGGTGGCGTCGTTGGCGACGATCACGCACTCGCGGCCGCTGACCCGGCCGATGCCCGCGATCACGCCCGCGGCCGGCGCCGCGCCCCCGTACATCCCCTCGGCGGCCAGCGGGGCCAGCTCCAGGAAGGGGGACCCGGGGTCCAGGAGGGCGTCCACGCGGTCGCGGGGAAGCAGCTTCCCGCGGGCGGTGTGGCGGGCGCGGGCCTTCTCCCCGCCGCCGAGCCGGGCCGCGTCGAGCCGGGAGCGCAGGCCCTCGGCGAGCTCGCGGTGGGCGGCCTCATTGGTCCGCCAGGCCTCGGACGCCGGGTCCGCGGCGCTCGTCAGCACTGGTGCCTGCTGCATCGGTCGAGCTCCCTTGCTCGGTGCACGCTTTGTTAATGACCGTTAACGCGTATGCGCCCAGGTTAACGAGCGCTAACGGCCCTGTCTAGAATGGATTCCCATGAGCACCAGAGCCGCCGCCCCCACCCGTCGCGAGCAGATCCTCCGTGAGGCCGCTCGGCTCTTCGCGGAGCGCGGGTTCCACGGCGTGGGAGTGGACGAGATAGGGGCCGCGGTCGGCATCAGCGGCCCCGGTCTGTACCGCCACTTCGCCGGCAAGGACGCCATGCTGGCCGAGCTGCTGGTGGGCATCAGCGAGCGGCTGCTGACGGGCGGGCGGCGGCGGGTCGAGGAGGCCGGCGGGAACCCGCGCGAGGTGCTGACCTCCCTCGTCGAGGGCCACATCGACTTCGCGCTGGACGACCGGGCGCTGATCACCCTCCACGACCGGGAGCTGGACCGGCTGCGCGAGGCGGACCGCAAGCTGGTGCGCCAGCTCCAGCGCCAGTACGTGGAGCTGTGGGTGGCCGTCGTGCGCGAGCTGCACCCCCAGGTCGGCGAGACGGAGGTACGGGTCTGCGTGCACGCGGTCTTCGGACTGCTGAACTCCACCCCGCATCTGGCGGTCCTCGGCCGGGACGCGACCGAGTCGCTGCTGCGCAGGCTCGCCGACGGCGCCTTCGGGGCGCTGTCGGGGTGAGGCGGACGCTGCGGCGGCCGGGCGGAACGGACGACTCCGGCCCGGCGGCGGCAGAATGGGCCGCATGCCGATAGAGACGCCCGTACCCAGCCGCGCCGAACTCGTCGAACACCTCGTCCGTACGCGGATCGCGGGGGAGGTGGCCACCCCGCGCGAGAACAACCTGAGCCACTACCGCAAGCTCGCCAACGGCGACCGCCACTACTGGCTGGGCCTGGAGCTCGGCGACCGCTGGACGGACGAACAGGACGTCCTGGCCGTCATGGCGGAGCGGTGCGGGGTCGTCGACGACCCCGAGCACCGGTACGGCCAGGACACCATCGACCCGGAGCTGACGGTCGCGGGCCTGGACCGGCTGGCCGCCCGGCTGCGCAAGGCCGCGTCCGACCGCCAGCGCGTGCTGCTGGCCACCGGGCACCCGGGCGGGCTGCTCGACGTCCACCGCGCCACCGCCGACGCCCTGCGCGCCGCGGGCTGCGAGATCGTCCGGATCCCGCAGGGGCTGACCGCCGACGAGGGGTCGGTGTGGCAGTTCGCGGACATCGCCGTGCTGGAGCGCGGGGCCACGCTGTGGCACACCCACTCCCCGGCGCCGATGGCCGCGATCCTGGACGGCCTCGCGGCGGAGGGCCGCCCCCAGCCGGACCTGGTCGTCGCCGACCACGGCTGGGCGGGCTGCGCCGCGCAGCGCGGGCTCGACGCCGTCGGGTACGCGGACTGCAACGACCCGGCGCTCTTCCTCGCCGAGGCGGAGGGCACCCTCCAGGTGGCGGTCCCGCTGGACGACCACGTCCGCGACCCCCGCTACTACGACCCGATGGCCGCCTACCTCCTCGCGACGGCGGGCCTCACCGCCTGACCCCGCCGCCCGGCCGGTCAGGGGCCGTCCGGGCCGGCCGGGCCCGTCCGGCCCGCAGGCGGCGCCGGCGCCGGTCCGGTCGCGGGTCCGGCCGTCGGCCCGGACGCCGGCCGGGGCGTCGGGTCCAGGTAGACGCGGCGGATCGCCGGGAAGCGCTCGCGGAGCTGGTCCTCGGCGTCCTCGCAGGCCGCCTCCACCTGACGGGCCGACGCCAGGTCGTGAAAGTCGATCTTCGCGGCGATCAGCACCTCGTCGGGGCCCTGCACCAGGGTCGTCAGCTCCAGCACCCCCTCGATGTGCGGCACCGTCAGCAGCTCCTCGCGGACCTCCGCCCGCATCCCGGCGGGCAGCGGGCGCCCGATCAGGTACTGCGCGTTCGAGCGCCCCAGCTCCCAGGCCACCGCCACCAGCAGGGCGCCGATCAGCAGCGAGGCCACGCCGTCGTACGCCCCGGACCCCGTCAGCTGTGCCCCCAGCAGGCCGCCCGCCGCCAGTACGAGCCCGATCAGCGCGGCCACGTTCTCCAGCAGGACGGCCTTCACCGCCGTGTCCGGGGTGTGCTTCACGTACAGGCCCAGCGGCACCCGCATCCGCTGCGCCTCACCCGTCATCTGCCGCCGGGCCACCAGCAGCGAGTAGCCCTCCAGCAGGAAGGCGACGGCGAGGATGACGTACGAGACCGTCGGATCGCCCGGCTGCTCCCCGTGGACCAGGGTGTGGACGCCGTCGTAGAACGCGAAGACCGCGCCGCCGACGAAGGTCGCGACCGAGGCGAGCAGCGCCCATACGTAGCGCTCGGGCCCGTACCCCAGCGGATGCGCCTCGTCGGCAGGCCGGGCGCTGCGCTTGAGGGCGGTCAGCAGCAGCAGCTCCGTCACCGTGTCGGCCACCGAGTGCGCGGCTTCGGAGAACATCGCGCTGGACCCGCTGACGACCCCGCCGACCGCCTTGGCCACCGCGATCCCGAGGTTGGTGACGGTGGCGACGACGACGGTGCCGACGCTCTCGGATTTTTCGGACATGTGGTGACGTTATGTCCGCGGCGCGGGCCCGGTGGTCAATGACACCCGCCCCGCGAGACCGTCAGGCCCGCGGTACGCGGACGACGCCCTCCTGGATGACGGTCACCGCGAGGCGCCCGTCCTGGGTCCAGATGCGGGCCTGGCCCAGGCCCCGGCCGGCCGCGGCCGAGGGGGACTCCTGGTCGTACAGGAGCCACTCGTCGGCGCGGAAGGGCCGGTGGAACCACATGGCGTGGTCCAGCGAGGCGCCGACCACGTCGCCGACCGCCCAGCCGCCCCGGCCGTGCGCGAGCAGCACCGAGTCCAGCAGGGTCATGTCGGAGACGTACGTGGCCAGGCAGGTGTGCAGGAGCGGATCGGCCCCCTCCAGCTTTCCGGCCGTACGGAACCACACCTGGGAGCGGGGCTCGACCGGCTCGCCGACGCTGCCCCACGGCGGGGTCGTCGCGTACCGCAGGTCCACGGCGGCCCGCGCGTCGATCAGCCGCTCCACCGTGCCCGGGTCCCGGAAGGTCTCCCGGTACGCGGGCAGGGACTCCTCGGCGGTCGGCAGGGTCTCCGGATCCGGGGCGGAGGGCATGACGGCCTGGTGGTCGAGGCCCTCCTCGTACGTCTGGAACGACGCCGAGAGGTGGAAGATCGGCTGCCCGTGCTGGACGGCGACGACCCGGCGCGTGGTGAAGGAGCGCCCGTCGCGGATCCGGTCCACGGAGTAGACGATGGGCGCGCCGGGGTCCCCGGCGCGCAGGAAGTACGAGTGCAGCGAGTGCGCCGTGCGGTCCTCGGGGACGGTGCGCCCGGCCGCGACCAGCGCCTGGGCCGCGACCTGACCGCCGAAGACGCGCGGTACCAGCGCCGAACGGCTGGTACCGCGGAAGATGTTCTCCTCGATCCGCTCCAGGTCGAGCAGATCGAGGAGCGTCGTCAGTGCCTCGTTCATGGGGGAAGGGTAAGGACCCTACAGACCCATCGACTTGGCGATGATCGACTTCATGACCTCGCTGGTGCCGCCGTAGATGCGGTTCACGCGGTTGTCGGCGTACAGGCGGGCGATCGGGTACTCGTTCATGTAGCCGTAGCCGCCGTGCAGCTGGAGGCACTTGTCGATGACGCGGTGCGCGACCTCGGTGCAGAACAGCTTCGCGGAGGCGGCCTCGGCGGCGGTCAGCTCGCCGGCGTCCAGGGCCTCCAGGGCGCGGTCGGCGACCGCCTCGGCGGCGTCCACCTCGGCCTGGCAGGAGGCCAGTTCGAACTTGGTGTTCTGGAAGTGCGCGACCGGCTTGCCGAAGACGGTGCGGTCGGTCACGTACTGCTGGGCGAACCGGACGGCGGCCTTGGCCTGCGCGTACGCGCCGAAGGCGATGCCCCAGCGCTCGGAGGGCAGGTTCGCTCCGAGGTAGTAGAAGCCCTTGTTCTCCTCGCCGAGCAGGTCCTCGACCGGCACCTTCACGTCGACGAACGCCAGCTCGGCGGTGTCGGAGGTGCGCAGGCCCAGCTTGTCCAGCTTGCGGCCGATGGAGTAGCCCTCGGACTTGGTGTCCACGGCGAAGAGGGAGATGCCGAAGCGGCGGTCCTGCTCGCCCGGGGCGGAGGTGCGGGCGCAGACGATCACGCGGTCGGCGTGGACGCCACCGGTGATGAAGGTCTTGGAGCCGTTGAGGACGTAGTGCGTGCCGTCCTCGGAGAGCTTGGCGGTGGTCTTCATGCCCGCGACGTCGGAGCCGGTGCCCGGCTCGGTCATCGCGAGGGCCCACATCTCCTCGCCGGAGACGAACTTCGGCAGGTAGCGCTTCTTCTGCTCGTCGCCGGCGAGCATCTTGATGTAGGGCAGGGCGAGCAGTACGTGCACGCCGGAGCCGCCGAAGTTCACGCCGGCGCGCGAGGTCTCCTCGTACAGGACGGCCTCGAACTTGTGGGTGTCCAGGCCCGCGCCGCCGAACTCCTCGGGGACGTTGATCCCGAAGACGCCCAGCTCGCCGAGCTTGTAGTAGAAGTCGCGCGGGGCCTGGCCGGCCTGGAACCACTCGTCGTAGACGGGGACGACCTCGGCCTCGATGAAGGCGCGGATGGTCTCGCGGAACGCCTCGTGGTCCTCGTCGAAAACGGTACGGCGCACAGCCGGCCCCTCTCTGCGGCTGAACCGCCGCCCGCTTCGCGGGGGTGGTCGTGCGCCGTCGTGGTTGCTCGAATGATTGCTTATGCCTAAGCGCTTGCTCAGATTAAGTTACCGGCGGGTTGTTCTCCCTGTCCAGAGTGAGGAGCAGCACGCTGCCGCCGCGAGGGGGCGCGGCGGACGGGCCGGGCGGGTGCGTTCAGTGCGCGGCGGGGCCCAGGTGCTCGGCCAGCACCTGGTGGGTGAGGTGGATCCCGGCGCGCAGCACGGCGTCGCGCGCACCGGGGTGCGCGGCCCGGTGCGCGGCTTCGAGCTCCCGGGCCCGGCGCAGTCGGTCCGCGCCGGACCCGCCCCGCAGGGCCTCGTCCAGCGCCCGGCCGGTCGCCTCGATCAGCGGGGCCATGGCGCGCGCCGACGCGTCGTCGGCGGCGGGCCGGGTCTCCACCTCCCGGGTGAGGAACTGCAGGGCCGGGGCCGTCCGCGCCGCCAGCCGCAGGCGCGGCCGCAGCGGGCCCGCCGCCCCGGCCGCGTCCCGCCGGGGCGGCAGCAGCAGCACCCGCCCGGCCGTGCGCTCCAGCGCGGCGGACAGTTCGTACGGGCGGTGCCACAGGGCGAAGGCGGCCACGGGGGCGGCGGCGGGAAGCCCGGCCGGAGCGGGCGCGGCGGCGCGGGCGGCGGTCCGCGCGAGGCGGTCGGCGAGGCCGGTGCGGTACTCCTCCAGGCCGCGCGCCGTCTCCCGGTACGGGTCCGGCGGCCAGAGCAGCGGGCCGAGGAGCGCCACGACGGCGATGCCGACCGCGCTCTCCACCAGCCGGGCCAGCGGGTACCCGGGCACCGGCGTGGAGTAGATCACCAGGGCGGTGATGAGCACCTGCTGGTTGGGGGAGCCCCGGCGGCCCAGCAGGTACATCCCGGCGCAGGCGCACACCAGGAGCACCGGGAACGACAGCGGGCCCGTCGGCAGCCAGTGCAGGACCGCCACGCTCAGCAGTACCCCGACGGCCACCCCGACCAGGCGCTCCAGGGCCAGCCGGGGCGCCGCGAACACGTCCCCGCGCAGGATCAGTACGGCGGGCAGCGCGGCCGCCACCGGGGCCGTGCTCGTACCGAGCCACACGCACGCGTACCAGGGGAGGGCGGCGCACACGAGCAGCCGGGCGGCCGGCGCGAGACGCCCGCCGCGGCCGTGACCGCCGCCGCGCGCCGGTCCGGACATGCGGAACATGTCGAGCATGCCGGACATCGTAGGGCGGGGTGACGCCGGGACGGCCCGACATCCGACGGACCGGGCGGGAGCCCGGCGACAGCGCGGCCGGGCGGCCGGGCGGGGCCGCCGGTGCGGCGATCGGCCGTGACCGTCAGGGCCGGACATCGTAGGGCGGGGTGGTCGGGGGCTTCGGGCCGGGCTCGTGCCGCAGGGCGAACCACAGTTCCATCCGGGTGTCGGGGTCGTCCGGGTCGACACCCAGCAGCCCGGCGGCGCGGGCGACGCGCTGGCGGACGGTGTTGCGGTGGACGCCGAGGGCGGCGGCGGTGCGGTCCCAGCTGCCGTGGTGGGCCAGCCAGGCGCGCAGGGTGTCCCGCAGCGCGGGGGAGAGGGGGCCGAGCAGGGCCTCCGCGTGCGCCCGCGCCTCCGCCTCGCCGACCAGGCCCGCGAGGCCGGGTTCGGTGTGCCGGGCCAGCGGGGTCCGGGCCGCCTCCGCGCGCTCCAGCGCCCGGCGCGCCTGGGCCCCGGCCGTGCCCAGCCCGGCGGGCGCGCGGGGGGCGCTCACCCCGAGCCGCCAGCCGGGCTGGGGGGCGGGCTCCCGGTCGGTCAGCAGCCGTACGCCGTCCCCGCGCGGGTCCAGCAGTACGGTGCCCAGCGCGGCGGCCAGCGCCCGCGGATCCCCGCCGCCCCGGGCGTGCACGGCGTACCAGGGCCCGGGGGAGAGCGCCCCGGCCGGATCGCCGTCCAGCAGGAGCCGGGTCAGGGAAGCGGCCTCGTCCCCCGCCGGGCGCCCCGCGGTGAGCAGGGTCAGCAGCACGGCGGCGACGGAGGCGATGGTGTGGTCGCCCGGGGCGCGGGACGGGGTGGCGAGGGCGAGCACCCGGCCGCCGCCCACGGCGTACGCCGCCAGGTGCGTGCCGCCCAGGGTGTCGGTGGCCGTCGCGACACCCCCGGCCGCCACCCGGACCGCCAGCCCCGCCAACGCCTCCCGCACCCCTTCCCCGGGCCCCACCCCGGCTTCGGCCTCGGCCGCCCCCGCCCCCGTGTCGTCGCGGGTGCCCGCGGTCGCGGGCAGCGGCGGGGTCAGCAGTGCCGCCCAGCCGTTCAGGCTGGCCGCCAGGCGGGACAGGACCGCCGCCACCGGGTGGGGGCGGGCGGCGGCCGACGCCAGGGACTGCTGCGCGTCGGTCACCCGGCGCAGCTCCCGGGTCCGGGCCTCGGCCATCAGCCGCCAGACCGCCCGGCCGACCGCCGTGAAGGGGGTGCCCGGAGGGACCTCCACCAGCGGCAGCCCGTACCGCTCGCAGGCCTCCACGAGGGCCGGCGGCACCGTCTCGTGCACCGGGGTGACCCCGAACCCGACCGCGCCCACGCCGGCCCGGACCAGCCGGGCCACGTACTCCGCGGGATCCGCGGAAGCCGCGCCCCCCGGAGCCCCCGGAGCCCCCGGAGCCCCCGGACCCCCGTCCCCGGGAGCCACCCCCGTGCCCGCCTCCCCCGTGCCCGGGGTGGCCGCGCCCGCGAGCCCCGCCCCGGCCGTCAGGAGGAGCTCGCCGCCCAGCAGGTAGGGCGACGGGTCGGCCATCTCCGAGGCGTGCACCCCGTGCACGTCCGCGCCGGCGGGCCCCGCGAGGAGCCGCAGCCCCAGCTCCCGGTCGGCGGTCAGGGCGGCCAGCGGAACCGGCGGGGTGAGCGGGGCCTCCATGGCTACTCCGTACATATCGGTGCCGAACAGTGGATGAAACGTACACTTCGCGCCCCGTCGACGCCCGCTTACGCTCGAAGGACCGCACCCGCAGGACCACCAGAAGGGCACCCCCCCATGAGCACGCAGCCGCGCGGCCCCGTCGACTCCTCCCGCATCCCGCGCTACGCGGGCCCGGCGACCTTCGCCCGGCTGCCCCGCCTCGACGAGGTCGGCTCCGCCGACGTCGCCGTCGTCGGCGTGCCCTTCGACTCCGGTGTCTCCTACCGCCCCGGCGCCCGCTTCGGCGGCAACGCCATCCGCGAGGCCTCCCGCCTGCTGCGCCCGTACAACCCGGCCCAGGACGCCTCCCCCTTCGCCCTCGCGCAGGTCGCGGACGCCGGTGACATCGCCGCGAACCCCTTCAACATCAACGAGGCCGTCGAGACGATCGAGGCCGCCGCCGACGAGCTGATCGGCAACGGCTCCCGCCTGATGACCCTCGGCGGCGACCACACCATCGCCCTCCCGCTGCTGCGCTCCGTCGCGAAGAAGCACGGCCCGGTCGCCCTGCTCCACTTCGACGCCCACCTGGACACCTGGGACACCTACTTCGGCGCCGAGTACACGCACGGCACCCCGTTCCGCCGCGCCGTCGAGGAGGGCATCCTCGACACCGAGGCGCTGTCCCACGTCGGCACCCGCGGCCCGCTGTACGGCAAGCAGGACCTGGACGACGACGCCAAGATGGGCTTCGGCATCGTCACCTCGGCCGACGTCTACCGCCGCGGCGCCGACGAGGTCGCCGACCAGCTGCGCCAGCGCATCGGCGACCGCCCCCTCTACATCTCCATCGACATCGACGTGCTCGACCCGGCCCACGCGCCCGGCACCGGCACCCCCGAGGCGGGCGGCATGACCTCCCGCGAGCTCCTGGAGATCATCCGGGGCCTGTCCTCCTGCAACCTCGTTTCCGCCGACGTCGTCGAGGTCGCCCCGGCGTACGATCACGCGGAGATCACCTCGGTCGCGGCCTCGCACACCGCGTACGAGCTCACCACGATCATGAGCCGTCAGATCGCTGCCTCCCGGCAGGATCGCTAAGCATCAAGCGGCGGCGAAGGCGAAGGGCGACCAAGCACCGTGACGCACGACCACGACCTCGTACTGCGCCCCACCGAGGCCCAGACGGCGGCCGCACTCGCGCCGCCGCCGGGCCGCACGGGCGGGGACCTGGTCGTGGAAACGCTGCGCGGGCTCGGCGCCACCACCGTCTTCGGCCTCCCGGGACAGCACGCGCTCGCCCTCTTCGACGCGGTCGGCCGCTCCGACCTGCGCCTCGTGGGCCTGCGTACGGAGAACAACGCGGGCTTCGCCGCCGACGGCTACGGCCGCCTCACCGGCGAGGCCGTGCCGCTGCTCCTCTCCACGGGGCCGGGCGCCCTGATGTCCCTGCCGGCCCTCGCCGAGGCGGCGGCGGCCTCCGCGCCCGTCCTCGCGATCTCCTCCCAGGTCCCGTCCCCGGGCCTGGGCGGAGGCCGGCGGGGCCACCTGCACGAGCTGCGCGACCAGTCCGCCTCCTTCCGGGACGTGGTCAAGTCCGTCCACACCGCCCGGACCCCCTCCCAGATCCCGTCCGTCATCGCGGCGGCCTGGGAATCGGCCCTCACGGTCCCCTTCGGACCGGTGTGGGTGGAGATCCCGGAGGACGTGCTCCGCGCGGAAACGGTCATCCCGCAGGTCACGGGCATGGACGCGACCCCGCACGAACTGGCCCCCCGCCCCGAACTCACGGCCCTCGCCGCGCACTGGCTCTCCCACGCCTCCCGCCCGGTGATCATCGCGGGCGGCGGAGTGATCCGCGCGGACGCGGCGGGCAAGCTCAAGCAGCTCGCGGAACTGCTCAACGCCCCGGTCGTCACCACCTTCGGCGGCAAGGGCGCCTTCCCCTGGACGCACCCGCTGTCCCTGCGGTCCTGGCTGGAGGACCGCCACACCACGGACTTCCTGGAGGACGCGGACGTCGTCCTGGTCGTCGGCTCCGGCCTCGGGGAACTCTCCTCGAACTACCACACGTTCTTCCCCACGGGCCGGGTCGTCCAGATCGAGGCCGACCTCGGCAAGCTGGAGTCCAACCACCCCGCCCTCGGCATCCACGCCGACGCCCGCCTCGCCCTCCAGGCCCTCCTGGAAACGGTGACCCCCCGGGAGGACCCGGGCGCCCCGGAACGGGTCGCGTCCCTCCTCGCCGCGGTCGCGGACCGCCTCGCCGCCCAGGACCTCACCCTGGAGCAGGAGGTCCTGACCTCGGTCCGCGCGGCCCTCCCGCCCCGCTCCCCGTCCTTCTGGGACATGACGATCCTCTCGTACTGGGCCTGGTCCGCCTTCGACCCCAGGCACCCGAACACCATGCACTCAGCCCAGGGCGCCGGAGGCCTCGGCTACGCCTTCCCGGCGGCCCTCGGCGCGGCCGTCGCGGAGCCGGACACCCCGGTCCTCGCGGTGTCGGGCGACGGCGGCGCGATGTACTCGATCGCCGACCTGGCCACCGCCCGCCAGCACGACCTCGACGTCACCTGGCTGATCGTCGACGACGGCGGCTACGGCATCCTGCGCGAGTACGGCTGCGCCACCGGCACCGACCTCGCCCGCCCCGACTTCGCCGCCCTGGCCGCCTCCTTCGGCGTCCCGGCGACGGTCACCACCCCGGAAACCCTGCGGGCGGACCTCACCCAGGCCCTCAAGACCCCGGGCCCCTCGGTGGTCGTCCTCCCCACCACCCTGAAGATGTTCGCCCCGACCCACCTCTGACACCGCCCCGGCGCCCACCGGCGCCGCCCACGACCTCCCCGGCGTCCCCGAGCCCCGCTCGACACCCGGTCGGGTCACGCTCGCGCGCCGCCCCCGTACGGCCGTGCGATTGTTGCGGCGGGATGAAATCCGCCGGTCGGAGCGTTGGGGTGGCGGCAGGACAGGACCTACGGGGAGGTACCACGTGACGGCGGCCGGCGGGAAACAGGGCTGGGGCAGGCGGCTGACCGCCTACACCTGGCGGTACAAGCGCAACGTGCTGCTCGCGCTCGGGTCCTCGCTGGCCGGCATGGCCGTCATGGCCTTCGTACCCCTCGTCACCCGCGTGATCATCGACGACGTCGTCGGGAACAAGACCGAGGACATGGCGCCCTGGGCCGGCCTGTTCGTAGGCGCCGCCCTGCTCGTGTACGTCATGACCTACATACGCAGGTACTACGGCGGCCGCCTCGCCCTCGACGTCCAGCACGACCTGCGCACCGACATGTACGACACGATCGCCCGCCTCGACGGGCGGCGTCAGGACGAGCTGTCCACCGGACAGGTCGTCGGCCGGGCCACCAGCGACCTCCAGCTGATCCAGGGCCTGCTGTTCATGCTCCCCATGACCATCGGGAACTTCCTCCTCTTCGGGATATCCCTCGGCGTCATGCTCTGGCTGTCCCCGCTGCTGACCCTGGTCGCCCTGCTGATGGCCCCCGCGCTCTGGTTCATCGCCAAGCGCAGCCGCAAGAAGCTCTTCCCCGCCACCTGGTACGCCCAGGCCCAGGCCGCCGCCGTGGCCACCGTCGTCGACGGCGCCGTGACCGGAGTCCGCGTCGTCAAGGGCTTCGGACAGGAGGAGCAGGAGACCGGCAAGCTCCGCGAGGCCGGCCGCAGGCTGTTCGGCGGCCGGATGCGCGCCATCCGGCTCAACTCCCGCTACACCCCCGCCCTCCAGGCCGTTCCCGCCCTCGGGCAGGTCGCGATGCTGGCCCTCGGCGGCTGGATGGCCACCCGGGGACAGGTCACCCTCGGCACCTTCGTCGCCTTCTCCACCTACCTCGCCCAGCTCGTCGGCCCCGTCCGCATGCTCGCCATGATCCTCACCGTCGCCCAGCAGGCCAGGGCCGGCGCCGAGCGGGTCTTCGAGCTCATCGACACCGAGCCCGTGATCCGCGAGGGCACCCGCGAGCTGCCCGCCGACGCCCCCGCCACCGTCGAGTTCGACGACGTCCGCTTCGGCTACGACCCCGAGCGGCCCGTCCTCGACGGGTTCTCGCTCACCATCGCCGAGGGCGAGACCGTGGCCGTCGTCGGCTCCTCCGGCAGCGGCAAGTCGACCGTGGCCCTGCTCCTGCCCCGCTTCTACGACGCCGACCACGGCGCCGTCCGCGTCGGCGGCCACGACGTCCGCGAGCTGACCTACGACTCCCTGCGCGCCGCCATCGGCCTGGTGCCCGAGGACTCCTTCCTCTTCTCCGACACCATCCGCGCCAACATCGCCTTCGGCCGCCCCGACGCCTCCGACGAGGAGGTCCGCGCCGCCGCCCGCGCCGCCCAGGCCGAGGGCTTCGTCGAGGCCCTCGCCGCCGGTTTCGACACCCGCGTCGGGGAGCAGGGCCTCACCCTCTCCGGCGGCCAGCGCCAGCGCATCGCGCTCGCCCGCGCCATCCTCACCGACCCCCGGCTGCTCCTCCTCGACGACGCCACCTCCGCCGTCGACGCCCGCGTCGAGCACGAGATCCACGAGGCGCTGCGGGCCGTCATGGCGGGCCGCACCACCCTCCTCATCGCCCACCGCCGCTCCACCCTCGCGCTGGCCGACCGGATCGCCGTACTCGACCACGGGCGGCTCGCCGACATCGGCACCCACGAGGAGCTGGAGCGCCGCTGCGACCTGTACCGCAGGCTGCTGACCGACCCCGACGCCCTCGGCGCCGCCTCCCCGCGCACTCCCGGCGCACCGGCGATGGCCGAGTTCGAGCGGGACATCGAGCGGGACCTGGAACTCGAAGCGGAGATCGACTCCGAGCCGGTCAACGCCAAGCGCCGGGTCGCCGACGGGGTCACCCCCGAGCTGTGGCGGCGCGAGGAGAGCGGCAGGTCCGCCACCACCCCGGCGGCCCCCGGCATGCCCGCCACCCCCGAACTCCTCGCCCAGGTGGCGGCCCTGCCGCCCGCCGCCGACGAACCGGCCGTGGACGAGGTCCGGGCCGCCGCCGCCGAGGACAGCTACGGTCTGCGCCGCCTGCTGCGCGGCTTCTGGGCGCCGCTCGCCATCAGCCTGGGCCTGGTGACCCTCGACGCCGGCTCCGGACTGCTGCTGCCCGTGCTGATCCGGCACGGCATCGACCAGGGCGTCGAGCAGGCCGCCCTCGGAGCCGTATGGGCGGCCTCCGGCCTCGCCCTCCTGCTGGTCCTCGGCCAGTGGGCCGCGCAGTTCGCCGAGACCCGGATGACGGGCCGCACCGGCGAGCGCGTCCTGTACTCCCTGCGCGTCAAGATCTTCGCCCAGCTCCAGCGCCTCGGCCTGGACTACTACGAGCGCGAGCTCACCGGCAAGATCATGACCAGGATGACCACCGACGTGGACTCCCTGTCCAGCTTCCTGCAGACCGGGCTCGTCACCGCCGTGGTCTCCGTCCTCACCTTCTTCGGGATCCTGATCGCCCTGCTCGTCCTCGACGTCGAGCTCGCGCTGATCGTCTTCGCCACCCTGCCCCTGCTGGTCCTCGCCACCGTCGTCTTCCGCCGCAAGTCGGTCGCCGCCTACGAGCTCGCCCGCGACCGGGTCAGCGTGGTCAACGCCGACCTCCAGGAGTCCGTGGCCGGGCTCCGCCTCGTACAGGCCTTCCGCCGCCAGTCCACCGGCGCCGCCCGCTTCGCCGAGCGCAGCGACTCCTATCGCCAGGCCCGGGTGCGCGGCCAGTGGCTGATATCCGTCTACTTCCCCTTCGTGCAGCTGCTGTCCTCCGGCGCGGCCGCGGCCGTGCTGATCGTCGGCGCGGGCCGGGTGGAGGCGGCCACCCTCACCACCGGCGCGCTGGTGGCGTACCTGCTGTACATCGACCTCTTCTTCGCCCCGGTCCAGCAGCTCTCCCAGGTCTTCGACGGCTACCAGCAGGCCACCGTCTCCCTCGGCCGGATCCAGGAGCTGCTGCGCGAGCCCACCACCACCCCGCGTCCCGCCGCCCCCGTCGACGTGCCGAAGCTGCGCGGCGAGATCGCCTTCGAGGACGTGCGCTTCCGGTACGGCACCGCCGAGGAGCGCGGGGAGACGGGCGAGGCGCTGGCCGGGATCAGCCTGCGGATACCCGCCGGGCAGACCGTCGCCTTCGTCGGCGAGACCGGAGCCGGCAAGTCCACGCTGGTCAAGATGGTCGCCCGGTTCTACGACCCGACCTCCGGCCGGGTCACCGCCGACGGCGCCGACCTGCGGGAGCTGGACCTGACGGCGTACCGCCACCGCCTCGGCGTGGTCCCCCAGGAGCCCTACCTCTTCCCGGGTACGGTCCGCGACGCCATCGCCTACGGGCGGACCGGCGCGAGCGACGCCGAGGTGGAGGCCGCCGCCCGGGCGGTCGGTGCCCACGACATGATCGCCACCCTCGACGGCGGCTACCTGCACGCCGTCGCCGAGCGCGGCCGCAACCTCTCGGCGGGCCAGCGCCAGCTGATCGCGCTGGCCCGTGCCGAGCTCGTCGACCCGGACGTCCTGCTCCTCGACGAGGCCACCGCCGCCCTGGACCTGGCCACCGAGGCGCAGGTCAACCAGGCCACCGACCGGCTCGCGGGCAAGCGCACCACCCTGGTCGTCGCGCACCGGCTGACCACCGCCGCCCGCGCCGACCGGGTGGTGGTCATGGACCGCGGCCGGGTCGTCGAGGACGGCAGCCACCTCGAACTGCTGGCCCGTGGCGGCCGGTACGCCGAGCTGTGGCGGACCTTCGCCGGGGAGGACGAGCCCGCGGCGGCCGCGTGAGGGCGTCCGGTCAGAGCTCGCCGAAGAGCAGGTTGCCGGGGGCGTCCTCGTCGTCCCCGGTGTAGTACTCGCGTACGGCGTCGAGGAGTTCGTCCAGCGACAGGTAGCCGTCGTGGTTCTTGTCGATCTTCGCGAAGAGGACGTCCGCGTCGGCGGGCTCCAGCTTGGTGTCGAAGGCCAGCTGCGCCCGGTGGAACTCCTCGGGGCTGATCTGCCCGTCGCCGTTGGTGTCGGCGACCGTGAGGATCGCCTTCATCATCGGCCGGAAGGACTTCTCGTACGCGGGGCCGCCGTCCTTGTACAGGCGGGTCATGCCGTCCCGGTACTGCTCGGGCGTGAGCTTCTGGTCCTCGCCGACGCCCAGCTCGTTGAAGAGGTCCACCCAGAAGTCCGTGAGGCCGCGGAACACGTCGGCCGCCTTGGGGGAGGTGGCCGGCTCCGACAGGGCCGAGAGCAGGCGGGACCCGAGCGCGATCATGTCCTGCTCGTCGATCACGCCGTTGGAGTCCGCGTCCAGGTGCGCGAACGCGCGCTCCAGCTTGCGGTCGAGCAGGTCGTTCGTCATGTCAGATGCCCTTCACGGCTGCCACGGATACGCTGAGCGGTCGCTCGGCCGCCTAGCGTAATCTGTCCGTTGATCACGAACTCCCGCTCTCCCGCCGGGAAGTCGGGGATGCACTCTTACGGGGTACGGCCGGGCCCGTACGTGCGGGACCCCCGGTGCGGCTGCCGTGCGCAACCTTCCGCGGTGCCTGCGCGTCGTACGTGCGTACGTGTTGCGTACGGCCGATCGGGTGGGGGCAGGGTGCTGCGTCAGGGGCAGAGGGTGCGCGAGGTGCGGGGCGGGAAGGTGCGTGGCCGGGGGAGGGTCGTGTCCCTGGGGGCGGCCGGGGCGGCGCTCTGGCTCGTCGTGGGAGGGGTGTTCGCGGCCGCTCCGGCGCAGGCCGCGACCGGCGGGTGCGAGGGTGAGCTGGTCAAGGCGCTGCCCTTCGTCACCGGAGAGCTGCGGGTGTACAAGAGCCGGGACCGGGCGTGCGCGGTGACGGTGGCCCTGCGGGCCGGGGAGCGCCGTCACATGTGGGTCAGTATTCAGCCACGTGGTGGCGTCCCGGTGGGCGATGCGGGGCAATTCACCCGGTACGCGGGCCCCGTCAGTGTGGGTGCGATCAACCGATGTGTGTATGTAAAGGGCGGAGTGGCGGCCGGATCCGTCGATTCCGGCTGGATCCTGTGCTGAGCTCGCGGCCCAACTGGGACTGTTCATGGGCATGTTGCCCCCGCTAGGTTCACGGCGACCACAGTGAACTCAAGGGGAGGGTGAATGCGCAAGACGCTCGGATGGCTGCTGTCGCTCGTGGTGCTGATCGGCACCATGGGCGCGGCCGGCGCCACGGCACAAGCGGCCACCGCCGCGGGGCCTGCCGCCGCCACGGACATCAAGGACCAGATCCTCAGCATTCCGGGGATGAGCCTGATCGAGGAGAAGCCGTACCCGGGGTACCGCTTCTTCGTACTGAACTACGAGCAGCCGGTCGACCACCGGCAGCCGTGGAAGGGCACCTTCAAGCAGCGCATGACCCTGCTGCACAAGGACGTCTCGCGGCCCACGGTGTTCTTCACCTCGGGCTACAACGTCAACACCAGCCCGCGCCGCAGTGAGCCGACGACCATCGTCGACGGCAACCAGATCTCCCTGGAGTATCGATTCTTCACCCCCTCCCGGCCCGACCCGGCCAACTGGGGGAACCTGGACATCTGGCAGGCCGCCAGCGACCAGCACCGCATCTTCACCGCGCTGAAGAAGATCTACCCCAAGAACTGGCTGGCCACGGGCGGCAGCAAGGGCGGTATGACCGCGACGTACTACGAGCGCTACTACCCGCGTGACATGGACGGCGTCGTCGCGTACGTCGCTCCCAACGACGTCGTCAACAAGGAGGACTCGGCCTACGACCGGTTCTTCACCAAGGTCGGCACCAAGGAGTGCCGTGACAAGCTGAACAACGTGCAGCGCGAGGCCCTGATCCGCCGCGAGCCGCTGGAGGCCAAGTACACGGCCGCCGCCGCCGCGAACGGCTGGACCTTCAACACGGTCGGCAGCCTCGACAGGGCCTTCGAGGCCGTCGTCCTCGACTACAGCTGGGCCTTCTGGCAGTACAGCCTGCTCACCGACTGCGCGGCCATCCCGACCGCCGCCACCGCGAGCGACCAGGAGATCTGGGACACGGTGGACACCATCTCCGGCTTCTCGGCCTACGCCGACCAGGGCCTGGAGACCTACACGCCGTACTACTACCAGGCCGGTACGCAGCTGGGTTCGCCCGACATCAAGCAGCCCCACCTCAAGGGCCTGAGCCGCTACGGCTACCAGCCGCCGCGCAACTTCGTGCCCCGCGACATCCCGATGACCTTCCAGCCGGGCGTCATGGCGGACGTGGACAACTGGGTCCGCAACAACGCGAACCAGATGCTCTTCGTCTACGGGCAGAACGACCCGTGGGGCGCCGAGCCCTTCCACCTCGGGTACACCGTGCGCGACAGCTACGTGATGATCGCGCCGGGCGCCAACCACGGGGCCAACGTCGCCAAGCTCCAGGAGGGCGAGAAGGCCCTCGCGACCGCGAAGATCCTCCAGTGGGCCGGGGTCGCCCCCGCCCAGACCCTGTCCGGCCGGGCCCAGGCCCCCGCGCCGCTGGCCGCGCCGGACCCGGTGCTCGACCAGGTCGACCTCAGGCACGAGCCGCAGCTGCGGCCGTAGTCCTCGGGAGCTACCGGGCCACGGGCGGGTACGACAGCCCGTGGCCCAGGGGGTAGCGGCCCGGGACGGGGACCGGGAGGTGGCCGGCGGGCCGCCTCGCACCCGTCAGTACCCGGGCCGCCGCCCGCATCTCCACGTCCGTCCAGGAGTACGTCGCCAGCTCGGCCGCGCACCGCGGCAGCCGCGCCGGGTCGTACGGGTTGCGGATCGCCACCAGCACCACCGGGACGCCCGTCGCGACCAGGTCCGCCACCAGCGTGCGCTGCGGACTCTCCCCCTCCGGGACGTTGTACGTGCACACCAGCACCGCCGCGTGGCCCGGGGCCGCCGCCGGCGCCCCGGCGGGCGCGAGCGCCGTCGCCCGGCAGCCCAGCGCCGTCAGCTCCCGCGCCAGGACCGTCGTAGGGGGTCCGGTGGTACCCGTGGGGGAGACCGGGTCGGTCCCGGTGACCAGCAGCTTCGGCCCGGCCGCCGCGTCCAGCGGCAGCAGGCCCAGCGGGTTGGCCAGCAGGGTGGTCGTGGCCGCCGCGATCTCGTCCGCCGCCTCCAGGTGCCCGCCCGTGCCGACCTCCGCGTCCACCCGGGCCGCAGAGGTGTACGGGTCCTCGAACAGGCCGCGGCGGGCCTTGAGTTCCAGGATCCGCAGCACCGACTCCCCGATCCGCTCCCGCGTCAGCTCGCCCGCCTCCACCGCTGCCAGCACGCTGCGCTGCGCGAGGGCGAGGTCCGGTGCGTTCAGCAGCTGGTCGCAGCCCGCCTTCAGGGCCAGCACCGGGACCCGGTCGTCCCCGTACTTCTGGCGGACCCCCGCCATGTCGAGGGCGTCGGTCACCACCACCCCCCGGAAGCCGAGGCGTTCGCGCAGGATGCCGGTGACGATCGGCCGCGAGAGGGTCGCCGGATCCCCCGAGGGATCGAGCGCGGGGAAGACGATGTGCGCCGTCATCACGGCGTCCACGCCCGCCTTCACCACCGCCCGGAACGGCGGCTCGTCCAGCTCCTCCCACTGCGCGCGGGTGTGCCGCATCACCGGCAGCCCGACGTGGCTGTCGGTCTCCGTGTCCCCGTGCCCCGGGAAGTGCTTCGCCGTCGCGGCCACCCCCGCCGCCTGGTAGCCGCGCACCTGGGCCGCGGCCAGGGCCGCCACCGCCCGCGGGTCCGCGCCGAAGGACCGTACGCCGATCACCGGATTGGCAGGGTTCACGTTCACGTCCGACACCGGGGCGTAGTCCTGCCGTACGCCCAGCGCCGCCAGCTCGGACCCCGCCACGCGCGCCGCCCGGCGGGCGTCGGCCGTGGACCCGCCCGCGCCCAGCGCCATCGCCCCCGGCAGCAGGGTGGCCGGCCGGCCGATCCGGGCGACGGCCCCGTGTTCCTGGTCGGTGGAGAGCAGCAGCGGGATCCCGGCGCCCGAGCCGGCCGCCGCCCGCTGGAGGCCGTCGGACAGCTCGGCGATCTGGTGCGGGGTCCGGGTGTTGTGGGCCCAGCCGAAGTAGACGACCCCGCCCAGGCGGTAGCGGGTGACCACCTCGGCGGCCGTGCGCACCCCGAACTGGGCCAGGTTCAGCTCGGCGTCCGCCGCGTCGGGATCGGTCGCGGAGTGTCCGTAGGCCCGGGACACGAACAGCTGCCCCACCTGTTCCGGCAGGCTCATCCGGGAGATCACCGCGCGCAGCCGGGCCCGGTCCGGGTGGCGGCCGGGCTCCCCCGGGGAGCGGGAGTCGTCCGGTGCGGTGCCGCGGGAGCCCACGGCGGCGGAGGAGGCCCCGGCGGCCGTGACGGCGGCCATGGCGGCGGCGGCGAGCAGGGCCCGGCGGGAGGCGTGGTACGGCACCCGCCGGACCCTACTGGCGGGCCGCTCCGTCAGCCCGGGGGACACTCGGGAGGTCCCCCGGAAGGGGGGCCGCGGCGGGCCAGTGCTCCTGGAGGACGCGCACGGCCTCGGTGATCGCCGGCCGGCGGGCCGCCCCCGTCCGCCACAGGGCGTACAACCGGCGTACGGGGCCCGGCTCCAGCGCCACCGCCACCGCGCCGGGCGGCAGCGCGCCGGTCCCCAGCCGCGGCACGACGGCGATGCCCAGCCCGGCCGCGACCAGCGCCACGATGGTGTGGTTCTCCTCGGCCACGTGCGCGATGTCCGGCTCCAGCCCGGCCGTGCGCAGGGTCCGCACCAGCCAGTCGTGGCAGACCCGTCCGGGCGGCTGGCACACCCACCGCTGCCCCGCGAGGTCCGCCCGACGCACCGCCTTGCGGGCGGTGAAGGGGTGCCCGGCCGGCACCACCAGGTCACACCGGTCGTCCCCGATCACCGCCTGCTCCACCCCCTCGGGGGCCGGCAGCGGGGCGATGTCCCAGTCGTGCGCCACCGCCAGGTCGGTGACCCCGCGGGCCACCAGGTCCACCGAGAGGTGCGGGTCCACCTCCGTGAGACGTACGTCCAGCGTGGGATGCCGGCGGGCCAGGTCGGCCAGCACCCCCGGCAGCAGACCGCGCGCCGCCGAGGCGAACGCGGCCACCGTCAGCAGACCACTCGGCTGTCCGCGCCGCTCCTCCAGGGTGGTCTCCGCCCGCTCCACGATGGCCAGCAGTTCCCGGGCCGTGTCGGCCAGGTGCCGGGCCTCCTCGGTGAGGGCGACCCCGCGGCCGCGCCGTTCCAGCAGCGTGGTGCGGGTCTCCCGCTCCAGTTTCGCGATCTGCTGGGAGACCGCGGAAGGGGTGTAGCCGAGGGCGGCCGCCGCGCCCGCGACCGAGCCGTGGACGGAGACGGCGTGCAGGGCGCGCAGCCGGGAGAGGTCGAGCATGCGCCAATCGTAAGCATCGCTTCATCCAACGGGGAAGAGATCCGCGCTGGTGCTACATGGTCGGGGTCGCCGATGCTCGGGACATGCGTCCCGTACACACCGCACTCGCCGTACTCGTCGCCGCCGTCTGGGGCTTCAACTTCGTCGTCATCGAGATCGGCCTCGGCCATTTCCCGCCGCTGCTGCTGTCCGCGCTGCGCTTCCTGGTCGCCGCGCTGCCCGCCGTGTTCTTCGTCGGGCGCCCCAAGGTCGCCTGGAAGTGGATCCTCGGGGTCGGCGCCGCCCTCGGCATCGCCAAGTTCGGGCTGCTGTTCACCGGCATGGCCGCCGGGATGCCGGCCGGACTGTCCTCCCTGGTCCTGCAGATCCAGGCCGTCTTCACCGCCGTCCTCGCCGCCGTCGTGCTGCGCGAGAGGCCCGGACGGGTCCGGGTGCTGGGCATGGCCGTGGCCCTGGCCGGGATCGGCGTCGCCGCCGTCGACCGGGGCGTCTCGGGGCCGGTCACCGGCTTCGTCCTGGTCGTCGCGGCCGCCGCCTGCTGGGGCGTGTCCAACGTGCTCACCCGCAAGGCCGCCCCGCCGGACGCCCTGAACTTCATGGTGTGGGTGTGCACCGTCCCCGTGATCCCGCTGTTCGCCCTCTCGCTGCTGCTGGAGGGGCCCGACCGGGACCTGGCCGCGCTGCGCGCCCTGGACTGGTCGGGGGCCGCCGTCATCGGCTACGTCGCCTGGGTGTCCACCGTCTTCGGCTTCGGCGCCTGGGGCTACCTGCTGCGCCGCTACCCGGCCTCCTCCGTGGCGCCGTTCTCCCTGCTCGTACCGGTCTTCGGGATGTCCTCGGCCGCCCTGGTGCTCGGCGAGGGCATCTCGGGGCCGCGCTGGCTGGCGGCGGTGCTGCTGGTCGGCGGCGTCGGGCTGACCTCCCTGGCCCCCGCGCGGGCCGGCCGGCGGGCCGCCGTCAGCGCGGGGCGTCCTCCCGCAGCGACAGCCGCCAGTCCTGCCCCGTGAGGTCGGCCCCGTACGAGCGGTGCGCGCGCTCCGCGACCAGGGTGAACCCGGCCCGCAGATAGAGGGAACGGGCCGAAACCAGCACGTCGTTGGTCCACAGCACCAGCTCGCGGTAGCCCACCGAACGGGCGAAGGCGACGACGGCGTCCACGAGCCGGGCGCCCACCCCCAGGCCGCGCGCGGCGGGGTCCACCAGCAACAGCCGCAGCCGGGCCGTGCCGGGGGCGCCCTCCTCGCGCACGCACATCACCGAACCGACCGGGCGGCCCTCGTGTTCGGCGATCCAGACCCGCTCCAGGTAGGGGTCGTGGTCCCCGGCGAAGTCCGCGACGATCCCGGCGACCAGGCCCTCGAACTCCTGGTTCCAGCCGTACTCGGCCGAGTAGAGCGCGCCGTGGCGCTGCACGATCCAGCCCAGGTCGCCGGGCTCGGGGTCCCGCAGCCGCACCGGCCGGCCGGGGCTGTCCTCAGGGAGCGCAGGGGGCTTCATGGCGCCCGAGGATAGCGCGCGGCGCCGACCGGGGGGACGGAGCGCGGTGCGGACCGGCGGGACGGTGCGGACCGGTGGACGGCCCGCACGTCCCGGTCCGCGCCACGCGCCGTGCCGTAGGGGCTACTTCTTGGCGCCGCCCAGGATCTGGCCGAGCAGGTCACCGAGCCCGCCGCCGTCCGAGCCCGCCGCCGGGGCCGCGCCGGGGGCCGGGGCGCCGCCCGCCGCCGGGGCGCCCGCGCCCGCCTTGCCCTTTGCGGCGCGCTTGGCGAAGACGGCCAGCACCACCGGGATCAGCACCTCGATGACCCGGCTGACGGTCGCGGCCGGGATCCCGGTCTTCTTCGCGACGGCGTTGGCCACGGGCTTGCTCACCTTCGCCAGCACCCCGGCCATCATGCCGCCGCTGAGCAGCCCGCCCAGGCCGCCGAGCGTGGCCACGCCCTGGAGCGGGGGTTCGGCCACCTCCGCGAGGGCCTGGCGCACCTCGCCGTCCTCGCCCTCCCCCGCGGCCTTCTCCTGGAGGCCCCCGGCCATGGCGCCCACGGTCTCGTCGACCGCGGCGCGCGCGCCGTCCGTGTCGGTGCCGAGCAGGCCCGCGATCTCGGTCAGCTTCTCGTCGCCGAGCTCGCCCAGCACGTCGTCCTGGAATGAAGATTCGCTCATGCCGGAAACGCTACGTCCGTCCCGATTCGCTGGCACCTTGGGTAGGCGTTTGGTAAGGGAAAGGCAAATCCGGCGATCGGAGTGCAACCCTGCGGGCCGATCGCGGGTCGTACGGTACGTCGGCACTTCCGGGTGGGATCCGGGGGGATCGGGAAGTCCGACGGGGGAGGGGTAACCGTGAGGGGGTCCGGCCGGAAGGCCGGACCCCCTTCCGTTTCTCCACAGGCACCGGCCTGCTGTCGGCGCCTGCCGGTAGTTTCGTGCCATGACAACCAATGGGGCTGTGCAACTGGCGGTGGTCGAGGGGGTGCTGGAACGCATCACCTACGCCAACGAGGAGAGCGGGTACACCGTCGCCCGGGTCGACACCGGCCGCGGCGCCGGGGACCTGCTGACCGTCGTCGGATCACTGCTCGGCGCGCAGCCCGGCGAGTCCCTGCGCATGGAGGGCCGCTGGGGCTCGCACCCCCAGTACGGCAAGCAGTTCAGCGTCGAGAACTACTCCACGCTGCTGCCCGCCACCATCCAGGGCATCCGCCGCTACCTCGGCTCCGGCCTCATCAAGGGGATCGGCCCGAGGATCGCCGACCGGATCGTGGAGCACTTCGGCACCGACACCCTCGACGTCATCGAGGCCGAGCCGAAGCGCCTGATCGAGGTCCCCGGCCTCGGCCCCAAGCGGACGAAGATGATCGGCGCCGCCTGGGAGGAGCAGAAGGCCATCAAGGAGGTCATGGTCTTCCTCCAGGGCGTGGGCGTCTCCACCTCCATCGCCGTGCGGATCTACAAGAAGTACGGCGACGCCTCCATCTCGGTGGTCAAGAACCAGCCCTACCGGCTCGCCGCCGACGTGTGGGGCATCGGCTTCCTCACCGCCGACCGGATCGCCCAGGCCGTCGGCATCCCGCACGACAGCCCCGAGCGGGTCCGCGCCGGGCTCCAGTACGCCCTGTCCCAGTCCACCGACCAGGGCCACTGCTTCCTCCCCGAGGAGCGGCTGATCGCCGACGGGGTCAAGCTGCTCCAGGTGGACACCGGCCTGGTCATCGAGTGCCTGGCCGAACTCGCGGCCGATCCGGAAGGCGTCGTACGGGAATCCGTTCCGGACCCCCAGGGCGGCCCGGACCCCCTCACCGCCGTGTACCTGGTGCCCTTCCACCGGGCGGAACTGTCGCTGGTCGGGCAGGTCCGGCGGCTCCTGAACGCGGAGGAGGACCGGATGCCCGGCTTCCGGGACGTGGACTGGGACAAGGCGCTCGGCTGGCTGGCCGGGCGCACCGGGGCGGACCTCGCCCCCGAGCAGCGGGACGCGGTCCGCCTCGCCCTCACCCGCCGGGTCGCCGTCCTCACCGGCGGGCCGGGCTGCGGCAAGTCCTTCACGGTGCGCTCGATCGTGGAGCTGGCCCGCGCGAAGAAGGCCAAGGTGGTGCTCGCCGCCCCCACCGGCCGGGCGGCGAAGCGGCTGTCGGAGCTGACGGGGGCCGAGGCCTCCACCGTGCACCGGCTGCTGGAGCTGAAGCCGGGCGGGGACGCGGCGTACGACCGGGACCGGCCCTTGGACGCCGATCTCGTCGTGGTGGACGAAGCCTCGATGCTGGATCTGCTCCTGGCGAACAAACTCGTCAAGGCCGTGGCCCCGGGCGCGCACCTGCTGCTCGTCGGCGATGTGGACCAGCTCCCCTCCGTCGGGGCGGGAGAGGTGCTGAGGGACCTGCTGGCCGAGGGTGGCCCGGTTCCCGCCGTCCGTCTGACCAGGATCTTCCGCCAGGCCCAGCAGTCGGGCGTGGTCACCAACGCGCACCGGATCAACACCGGGGTCCCGCCGATCACCGACGGGCTGCCGGACTTCTTCCTCTTCCCCGAGGAGGACACCGAGGCGGCCGGCCTGCTCGCCGTCGACGTGGCCGCCCGTCGAATTCCGGCCAGATTCGGTCTGGACCCGCGGCGTGACATCCAGGTACTGGCCCCCATGCACCGCGGCCCGGCCGGCGCCGGGAACCTCAACGGCCTGCTGCAGCAGGCGATCACCCCGGCCCGGCCGAACCTGCCCGAGAAGCGGTTCGGCGGCAGGGTCTTCCGGGTGGGTGACAAGGTCACCCAGATCCGTAACAACTACGAGAAGGGGGCCAACGGTGTCTTCAACGGCACCGTCGGCGTCGTCACCGAGCTTGACCTCGACGAACAGCGGCTGACCGTCAGGACGGAGGAGGACGAGGAGGTGGGGTACGAGTTCGCCGAGCTCGATGAGCTCGCCCACGCGTACGCCGTCACCATCCACCGCTCCCAGGGGAGTGAATATCCCGCGGTCGTGATCCCGGTCACCACCGGGGCTTGGATGATGCTCCAGCGAAATCTGCTCTACACGGCGGTGACCAGGGCGAAGAAACTGGTCGTCCTGGTCGGGTCCCGCAGGGCCCTGGGGCAGGCGGTGCGTACCGTTTCCGCAGGCAGGAGGTACACGGCGGTCGCCGCGAGGCTGTCCGGTCGGATACCGGTGGGAAACATCACCTAGATGATCGATCATTTGGGGTGTCCCCACCGGTGCGGAGGGGGCAGGATGAGCAGGCTGAAGGCACTCAGTGCCGTCAAAAGAACCAAAGGCCGACCCCGAGTGCACTTTCCTGCGCCAAATGGGGGAAGGTAGAGGCAGTCAGGGCACCTCGAAGAAGAGGCACTACGTCGGTGAGGGATGACGTGAGCGACAACTCTGTAGTACTCCGGTACGCGGACGGTGAATACACCTACCCGGTGGTCGAAAGCACTGTCGGTGACCAGGGCTTCGACATCTCGAAGCTGAGGGCCCAGACCGGGCTCGTCACGCTGGACAGCGGCTACGGAAACACCGCCGCCTACAAGTCCGCGATTACCTACCTCGACGGCGAGCAGGGCATCCTGCGCTACCGCGGCTACCCGATCGAGCAGCTGGCGGAGCGCTCGACCTTCATCGAGGTCGCCTACCTGCTGATCAACGGTGAGCTGCCGACCGTCGACCAGCTCGCGTCGTTCCGCAACGAAATCACCCAGCACACGCTGCTGCACGAGGACGTCAAGCGGTTCTACGACGGCTTCCCGCGCGACGCGCACCCGATGGCGATGCTGTCCTCCGTGGTCAGCGCGCTGTCGACGTTCTACCAGGACAGCCACAACCCGTTCGACGAGAAGCAGCGCCACCTCTCGACGATCCGGCTGCTGGCCAAGCTCCCGACGATCGCCGCGTACGCGTACAAGAAGTCGGTCGGCCACCCGGTGGTCTACCCGCGCAACGACCTCGGCTACGTCGAGAACTTCCTGCGCATGACCTTCTCCGTGCCGGCCCAGGAGTACGACCTGGACCCGGTCGTGGTCTCGGCGCTCGACAAGCTGCTGATCCTGCACGCGGACCACGAGCAGAACTGCTCGACCTCCACCGTGCGTCTGGTCGGTTCCTCGCAGGCGAACATGTTCGCCTCGATCTCCGCCGGCATCTCCGCCCTGTGGGGCCCGCTCCACGGCGGTGCCAACCAGTCCGTCCTGGAGATGCTCGAAGGCATCAAGAACGACGGCGGCGACGTCGACGCCTTCATCCGCAAGGTGAAGAACAAGGAAGACGGCGTCCGCCTGATGGGCTTCGGGCACCGCGTCTACAAGAGCTTCGACCCCCGGGCGAAGATCATCAAGGCGGCGGCGCACGACGTCCTCTCGGCGCTCGGCAAGAGCGACGAGCTGCTGGACATCGCGCTCAAGCTGGAAGAGCACGCGCTGGCCGACGAGTACTTCGTCGCGCGCAACCTCTACCCGAACGTGGACTTCTACACCGGTCTGATCTACCGGGCCATGGGCTTCCCGACCGAGATGTTCACCGTGCTCTTCGCGCTCGGCCGGCTCCCCGGCTGGATCGCCCAGTGGCACGAGATGATCAAGGAGCCCGGCTCCCGCATCGGCCGCCCGCGCCAGATCTACACCGGCGAGGTCCTGCGCGACTTCGTCCCCGTCGAGGCCCGCTGACCGCGAGCCCGCGCGGCCCGAGCGTACGAAAAGCGCCCCGCCGTCGATCCCCCCACGGGTCGACGGTCGGGGCGCTTTCCTTTTCCCCGGCAGCGGATTCCCCCCACGGGATCCGCGCCGGGGCGTCGGTGTGTGCCGGGACCCGTTCGGGTCGGGAGGGCCGCTCAAGGCTTCCCGAGGGCACGCGTCCCGGCCGGCAGATGCCCAGGACGTCCCCCAAGACCTCCGTGAAACATCCCCCAAGATGTTTCTGGCATCGCCCCATTAGACCCGTGTCGACCCCGGATGGTTACGTTGCGATCACTGTGATCTGCGTCTCCAGTGAAGGAACTGTGGAGGGCTGGGGGAGGAGGGTCACTAGCGGAAGGACCGCAGCCGCAGGCTGTTGGTGACCACGAAGACCGAGGAGAAGGCCATCGCGGCCCCCGCGATCATCGGGTTGAGCAGCCCGGCCGCCGCCAGCGGCAGCGCCGCCAGGTTGTAGCCGAAGGCCCAGAAGAGGTTGCCCTTGATGGTGGCGAGGGTGCGCCGGGAGAGCCGGATGGCGTCTGCGGCCACCCGCAGGTCGCCCCGTACGAGGGTCAGGTCCCCGGCCTCGATGGCCGCGTCGGTACCGGTTCCCAGGGCCAGGCCGAGGTCGGCCTGGGCCAGCGCGGCCGCGTCGTTGACCCCGTCGCCCACCATGGCGACCGTGCGGCCCTCGGCCTGGAGCCGGCGGACCACGTCCACCTTGTCCTGCGGGAGCACCTCGGCGATGACCTCGTCGATGCCCACCTCGCGGGCCACCGTCTCGGCCACGGCCCGGTTGTCGCCGGTCAGCAGGACCGGGGTCAGGCCCAGTGCGCGCAGCCGGGTCACGGCCTCGGCGCTGGTCTCCTTGACCGCGTCGGCCACGCTCAGCACCCCGCGGGCCGTTCCGTCCCAGGCCACCAGCACGGCCGTGGCGCCGGTGGCCTCGGCGGCCTCCTTGGCGTCGGCGAGCGCGGCGGGCAGCGGCACCGCCCGGTCGGCCAGCAGCCGTTCGCGCCCCACGAGTACGGCGTGTCCCTCGACGGTGCCCTCGACGCCGAGCCCGCCGTGGTTACGGAAGTCCTCCGGGACGGGCAGCCCGCCGGCGGCGTCCGCGGCCGCCGCGGCGACGGCCCGCGCGATCGGGTGCTCGGAGAAGTGCTCCAGGGCGCCGGCCAGGCGCAGCAGTTCGCCGGCGTCGACCCCCTCGGCGGGATGGGTGGCGGACAGGGTCATCCGGCCGGTGGTGACCGTCCCGGTCTTGTCCAGGACCACGGTGTCCACCCGGCGGGTCGACTCCAGCACCTCGGGGCCCTTGATCAGGATGCCGAGCTGGGCCCCCCGTCCGGTGCCGACCATCAGCGCGGTCGGCGTGGCCAGGCCCAGGGCGCAGGGGCAGGCGATGATCAGGACGGACACGGCGGCGGTGAAGGCGGCGGTGGCGTCGTCGGCGATGAGCAGCCAGGCGACCCAGGTGCCGAGGGCGAGGAGCAGGACGACGGGGACGAAGACGCCGGCGACGCGGTCGGCGAGCCGTTGCACCGCGGCCTTGCCGCTCTGCGCGTCCTCGACCATCTTGGCCATCCGGGCGAGCTGGGTGTCGGCCCCGATCCGGGTGGCCTCGACGACGAGCCGGCCCGAGGCGTTGACCGTGGCGCCGGTCACCGGGTCCCCGACGGCCACCTCGACCGGGACGGATTCCCCCGTCAGCATCGAGGCGTCCACGGCGGAGGAGCCCTCGACGACGGTGCCGTCGGTGGCGATCTTCTCGCCGGGGCGGACGACGAACCGGTCTCCGACCGCGAGCGCGGCGACCGGGACGCGGACCTCCCGGCCCGCGCGCAGCACCACCACGTCCTTGGCGCCCAGTTCCAGCAGGGCCCGCAGGGCGGCCCCGGCCTTCCGCTTGGAGCGGGCCTCCAGGTAGCGGCCGAGCAGGATGAAGGTGACGACTCCGGCGGCGACCTCCAGATAGATGGCGGAGGAGCCGTCCGCGTGCGAGGCGCCCAGGTCGAAGCCGTGCCGCATGCCGGGCATGCCCGCCTGCCCGAAGAACAGGGCCCACAGCGACCAGGTGAAGGCGGCGAGGGTGCCGATGGACACCAGGGTGTCCATGGTGGCCGCGCCGTGCCGCAGGTTCGTCCAGGCGGCCTTGTGGAAGGGGAAGCCGCCCCAGACGACCACGGGCGCGGCCAGGGTCAGCGAGAGCCACTGCCAGTTGTCGAACTGGAGGGCCGGGACCATCGCGAGCACGACGACGGGCACGGCGAGGACGGCGGAGACCAGCAGCCGCTGCCGCAGCGCGGCCAGTTCCGGGTCGCGTCCGGAGGGCGCTTCCGCTTCCGCTTCCCGTTCCGGTCCGGCCCCGTCGGCCGCCGCGGGGGGCGGGGGCGGGGGCGCGGGCTCCTCGGCGGTGTACCCGGTCTTCACGACGGTCGCGATCAGGTCGGCGACCCGTACGTCGCCCGTGCAGGAGACGTGGGCCTTCTCGGTGGCGTAGTTCACCGTGGCCTCGACGCCGTCCATCCGGTTGAGCTTCTTCTCGATCCGGGCGGCGCAGGAGGCGCAGGTCATCCCGCCGATCGAGAGCTCGACCGCCGTTATGGGCCCGTCGTGCACTGTGCTGGTCATGTTTCCGGCTCCAGGGGGAGGGCCGGCCCGTACGGGACCAGTATGAGCTGGCCGGTACGGACCGGCTGGGCGCTGCGGGAGTGGCGGGGCGCGGCTCAGACCCGGCCGGCGAGCTCGTAGCCCGCCTCGTCCACGGCGGCGCGGACGTCTTCCTCGGCGAGCGGGGCGGCGGAGACCACGGTGACCTCACCGGTGGCGGCGACGGCCTTGACCGAGGACACTCCCGCCAGGGCGGTCAGCTCGGCGGTCACGGCGCCCTCGCAGTGCCCACAGGTCATTCCGGTGACCTTGTACACGGCGGTGGTCCGGTTGTCCGTCTCGGCGGTCATGTCGTTCTCCTTCATCGGGGTGTCTCTCTGCTCCCAGATTATACCCCTAGGGGGTATTGAGCGAGCATCTGGCGGGACTTGGCGGGATCTCAGTGAAGCGCGTGGGGGGCAAGATCGCCGCAATCCCAGTAAACGGCGTTTACGGTGCATATGGAACGGTATCCACCGATAGTGGCCACCGGGGCCGTCAGCCGTCGCGGCGCCCCCGGTTGCCCGGGCGGCGGGCCACCCAGGCGCGGATGGTGTCGGCGTACCAGTAGGGCTTCGAGCCCTCCACATGGTCGGGCGCGGGGAGCAGCCCGTGCTTCCGGTAGGAGCGCACGCTGTCCGGCTGGACCTGGATATGGGCGGCGATCTCCTTGTACGACCACAGCGTTCGGTCGCTCATCCACGACACCTCCTGGTCCACGCCGCGGGGCCGGCCGGACGGCCGTCGGGGGAGCCGGCGCGTGGACGCTGACGATCACTCGGGTTGTGCCCGGAGAACGACGTCCGGTGAGTTCGGGGGAGCGGCTGTCGACGGCCTGTGACAGAAAACCCGCGAAATGCGGACATCCGTCATAGGAGGGTGACTCCCGTGACGGAATACGACACAGGAGTCACCAGGGCGTGCGGGGCGTGCGAGCCCGGTCAGTCCCGCCCGGCCGCGTACAGCTCCGGCCGCTCCGCCAGCCGCACCTCGGTCCGTACGCCGCTGCGTGCGGCCGCCAGCCCCGCCCGCGAGACGGCCGCCGCCGCGTACCCGTCCCACGCGTCGGGTCCCGCCACCCGGCCCCGCGCCGCCGCGGCCACCCAGCGCCGCACCTGGCGGTCGTAGGCGTCGGCGAACCGGGTCGTGTAGTCCTGGACCACCTCCCCGCCCCACCGGCCGCCCGACTCGACCACCATCGCGTGGCCGTCGCCGATGCGGGCGGTGCCGGATTCGCCGACCGCCTCGCAGCGCACCTGGTAGCCGAAACCGCAGTTGACGAAGATCTCCACGTCCACGATCGCGCCACCCGAGGTCTCCAGCAGGACGAAGCGCGGATCGCCCAGTGCCTCCGGAGCGGCCGAGGTGGGGGTGGGCGCGAGCACGGTCACCGCGGTGACCTCCTGGCCCAGCAGCCAGCGGGCCGCGTCCACCTCGTGCACCACCGAGTCGCTGATCAGCATGTCGCCGGTGAAGAAGGAGGGGGAGGAGGCGTTGCGGTGGCGGCAGTGCAGGAAGAGCGGCCGGCCGATCCCGCCCGCGTCCAGCAGCTCCTTGAGCCGCTCGTACTCGGCGTCGAAACGCCGCATGAACCCCACCTGCACCAGCCGCCGCCCCAGCCGCCGCTCCGCCTCCATGATCCGCAGGGCTCCCTCCGGATCCGGGGTCAGGGGCTTCTCGCAGAGCACCGGCAGCCGGCGCTCCAGGGCGTGCAGGACCGCCTCCTCGTGGGCGGGACCGGGGGAGGCGATCAGTACGGCGTCCACCCCGGGCGCCGCGATCGCGGCCTCCGGGTCCGTGTACGCGCCCGCGCCCTCCAGACCCGCCGCGACCTCCTTGACCCGGTCCCCGTCCGGATCGGCGACGGCCACCACCCGCGCTCCGCCCACCGTGGTGCCGATCCGCCGGACGTGATCTGAACCCATCCTCCCGGTGCCGATGACCGCGATGCCGAGCGTGCCGCTCATGTGTCTCTCCTCCAGGGTGTCAACGGGCGCCGCAGGAGCGCAGATGGGCCCGGGTGCGCCGGGCGATGGGCAGCGGCCGGTCGGGCGCGCACGGGTACATGTCCTGCTCCACGATGGCGAAGAGCTCCACCCCGAGCCGTTGCGCGGCCGCCAGTACGGGCTCCAGCGCGGGCACTCCCGACGGCGGCTCGCACATCACCCCGCGGGCCACGGCCGGCCCGAAGGGCAGCTCCTCGGCCCGCACTTCGGCGAGGACCCGCGGGTCCACCTGCTTGAGGTGGAGGTAGCCGATCCGCTCGCCGAAGGTCTCGATCGCCTCGACGCTGTCCCCGCCGCAGTACGCGTAGTGCCCGGTGTCCAGGCACAGCGAGACCAGGGCCGGATCGGTGGCGTCCAGGAACCGGGCCACGTTCGCCGGGGTGTCGATGTGGGTGTCGGCGTGCGGGTGGACCACGATCCGCAGCCCGTAGCGGTCCCGGACCTCCCGGCCCAGCCGCTCGGTCTGGGAGGTCAGTTCGCGCCATTGGTCCGGGGTCAGGACCCGGTCCTCCAGCACCGCGCCCGTCTTGTCGTCGCGCCAGAAGGAGGGGATGACGACCAGGTGCTCCGCTCCCGTGTCCCGGGTGAGCGCGGCGATCCGCGACACGTGCTCCCAGGTCTCCTCCCAGACGGCGGGCCCGTGATGGAGTCCGGTGAAGACGGTTCCGGCGGACACCCGCAGGCCCCGCTTCGCCGTCTCGTCGGCGAGGCGGGCCGCGTCGGTGGGCAGGTAGCCGTAGGGGCCGAGCTCGATCCACTCGTACCCGGCGTCGGCCACCTCGTCGAGGAAGCGCTCCCAGGGGGTCTGGAGGGGATCCTCCGGAAACCAGACACCCCAGGAGTCCGGAGCCGAACCGACACGGATACGGGTCAACGCGGGTGGGGAGGAGGTCATGACGGCCACCTTAGGGTGCGAGGCTCAAGGCAACGGGGAAGGCGAATGGGACGGGTACGGGTACGGGGAGCGGGAGGAGCGGCGCAAGTGGCAGGAGTCGCGGGAGTGTCGGCTGTGAACAGCGTGGACGGGTCCGCGTACGACCTGATCACCATGGGACGGATCGGGGTGGATCTCTACCCGCTCAAGACCGGTGTACCGCTCGGCGAGGCCGACACCTTCGGCAGGTTCCTCGGCGGCTCGCCCACGAACGTCGCCGTCGCCGCGGCCCGGCTGGGCCGCCGCACGGCCGTGATCACCCGGACCGGGGCCGACCCCTTCGGGGCGTACCTGCGCGCCGAGCTGCGCGGCTTCGGCGTCGACGACCGGTGGGTGGGCGAGGTCGAGCGGTACCCGACGCCCGTCACCTTCTGCGAGGTCTTCCCGCCGGACCACTTCCCGCTCTACTTCTACCGGCTCCCCAAGGCCCCCGACCTGGAGATCGGGGTGGACGAGGTGGACCGGGAGGCGGTGCGCGCGGCCCGGGTCTTCTGGATGACGGGCACCGGACTCAGCGCGGAGCCCAGCCGCAGCGCCACCCTCGGCGCGCTGGAGGCCCGCTCGAAGTCCGGGACCACCGTCTTCGACCTGGACTGGCGGCCCATGCTCTGGGAGGAACCGCCGGGGCCCTGGTACGAGCGGGCCCTCGCCCTGGCCACCGTCGCCGTCGGCAACACCGAGGAGTGCGCGGTGGCCACCGGCCGGGACGAGCCGTACGCGGCCGCGCGGGCGCTGCTCGCCGCCGGGGTGGAACTGGCCGTGGTCAAACGCGGGCCGCAGGGCGTGCTGGCCGTGCACCGGGACGGGACGGTGGTGGAGGTGCCGCCGGTGCCGGTGACGGTGGTCAACGGGCTGGGCGCCGGGGACGCGTTCGGGGGCGCCCTGTGCCACGGACTGCTGGCCGGCTGGGACCTGGAACGGGTGCTGCGCCACGCGAACGCGGCCGGCGCGATCGTGGCCTCCCGGCTGGCGTGCTCGACGGCGATGCCGTTCCCGGACGAGGTGGAGGAGGTGCTGGGCCGTGCCGGTGGTGTCTGAGTCGGTGATGGAGTTCACCCGGCTGCGGGTGCTGGAACTCGCGCCGGGGGAGACGTACGGGTTCGCCTGCGGCGACGCGGAGTGGATCGTCCTCCCCCTCGCGGGCGGCTGCGAGGTCCGCTGCGCGGGGGCTTCCCCGGCCCCGGACGGGCGTGCCGGACCGGATCCCGATCCGGCCTCCGGGCCGTTTGCGGACGGGCGTCCTGGCCCGGATCCGGAGCCGTTCCCGGACGGGCGTTCCGGCGCGGCCCCGGCACGACACCCCGGCCCCGCCCGGGAAGGGTCCCCCGGGGTGGGTCCCGGGGTGGGCCCGGATCCGGAGCCGGATGCTGAGCCGTTCCCGGATGGGTGTTCCGGGGTGGGTCCCGGGGTGGGCCCGGATCCGGAGCCGGATGCTGAGCCGTTCCCGGATGGGTGTTCCGGGGTGGGTCCCGGGGTGGATCCGGATCCTGAGCCCGATCCCGAGCCGTTCCCGGACGGGCGCCCCGGGCCGTTTCCGGACCGGAGCGCAGGCTCGGATCCGGGCCCGGACGGGCGTCGTGGTCCGGACCGGCTCGCCGGCGGGCCGGGCGGGGCCGGGGGGAGCGGACCGCAGGTCTTCCGGCTCGGGGGCCGGAGCGGGGTGTTCGACGGCCCGAGCGACTTCGCGTACCTGCCCCGCGACGGCCGCGCGGACGTCACCTCGGCGCGGGGCGGCCGGTTCGCGCTCGTGGGGGCCCGCTGCGAGCGGCGCCTGCCGGCCCGGTACGGGCCCGCCGGGGCCGTCCCGGTGGAGCTGCGCGGCGCCGGCACCTGCTCCCGGCAGGTCCACAACTTCGCCGCCGCCGACGTGTTCCCCTGCGACCGGCTCATCGCCGTCGAGGTGCTCACCCCCGGCGGGAACTGGTCCTCGTACCCGCCCCACAAGCACGACGAGCACCACCCCGGCGAGGAGTCCCGCCTGGAGGAGATCTACTACTTCGAGATCGCCCCGCACGACGGCGTCCCCGGTGTCGGCTACCAGCGCGTGAGCCCCTCCCCGGCCGGGAGGACCGACGTCCTCGCCGAGGTGCGGACGGGCGACACCGTCCTCGTCCCGGACGGCTGGCACGGCCCCTCCATCGCCGCGCCCGGCCACGACATGTACTACCTGAACGTGATGGCCGGGCCGGACGCCACGCGGGAGTGGCTGATCCGGGACCACCCCGACCACGGCTGGATCCGCGGCACCTGGCCCGGCCTGGCCGTCGACCCCCGGCTGCCCTTCCCCCGCCCGCAGGACGACCGCCCGCAGGACGACCGCCCGGAGGACGGCACATGAGGCTCACCACCGCCCAGGCCCTGGTCCGCTTCCTGGCCCGCCAGTACACCGAGCGCGACGGCCGGCGCCACCGGCTGATCGCCGCCACCTGGGGGATCTTCGGGCACGGCAACGTGGCCGGGATCGGGCAGGCCCTGCTGGAGAGCGGCCCCCAGGCCATGCCCTTCCTCCAGGGGCGCAACGAGCAGGCCATGGTGCACGCCGCCGTCGGCTACGCCCGCCAGAGCGGCCGGCTCTCCGCGCACGCCGTGACCACCTCCATCGGGCCCGGCGCGACCAACCTCGTCACCGGAGCCGCCCTCGCCACGATCAACCGGATCCCGGTGCTCCTGCTGCCCGGCGACACCTTCGCGACCCGGCCCGCCGATCCGGTGCTCCAGCAGCTCGAAGTCCCCTACGCCGGAGACGTCTCCGTCAACGACACCCTGCGGCCCGTCTCGCGCCACTTCGACCGGATCACCCGGCCCGAGGCCCTGGTCCCGGCCGCCCTCCAGGCGATGCGGGTGCTCACCGACCCCGTGCAGACCGGGGCCGTCACCCTCGCGCTGCCGCAGGACGTGCAGGCCGAGGCCCACGACTGGCCCGAGGAGTTCTTCGCCGAGCGGGTGTGGACCGTGCGCCGCCCGCGCCCCGACCGCCGCGAGCTGGCCGCCGCCGCCGAGGCGGTACGGGGCTCCGCGCGCCCCCTGATCGTCGCCGGCGGCGGCATCCGGCACGCCGCCGCCGGGGCCGCGCTCGCCGCCCTCGCGGAGGCCACCGGGATCCCGGTCGCCACCACGCAGGCGGGCAAGGGGGTCCTCCCGTACGACCACCCCGCCGAAGTGGGCGGCGTCGGTCACACCGGGACGGCCACCGCCGACACGCTGGCCCGGGAGGCCGACCTGGTCATCGCCGCCGGGACCCGGCTCACCGACTTCACGACCGCCTCCTCGACCCTCTTCCAGAACCCGGCCGTCCGCTTCCTCGGCCTCAACCTCGACCCGTACGACGCCCACAAGCTCGCCGCCCTGCCCCTGGTGGCGGACGCCCGCGAGGGGCTGGCGGAGCTGCTCGACGCGGTCGCCGGGTACCGGGTCGCGCCCGCGTACGAGGCCGCGTACACCGCGGCCAAGGCCGGGTGGGAGGCCCGCGTGGACGCCGCGTACGCCGTACCCGCCGACGCGGAGGACCTGCCGCCCACCCAGGCCCAGGTCCTCGGCCTCCTCGACGGGCTCGTGGACGGCACCGACATCCTGGTCAACGCCGCCGGCTCGCTCCCCGGAGACCTGCACAGGCTCTGGCGGGCCCGCTCGGCCGACCAGTACCACGTCGAGTACGGCTACTCCTGCATGGGCTACGAGATCCCCGCCGCCCTCGGCACCGCCCTCGCCGCGCCCGGCCGCCCGGTGTGGGCCCTGGTCGGCGACGGGACGTACCTGATGAACCCCACCGAGCTCGTCACCGCCGTGCAGGAGGGCGTCCCCGTCAAGGTGGTGATCCTCGACAACCACGGCTTCGCCTCCATCGGCGGCCTGTCGGGGGCCGTGGGCGGCGAGGGCTTCGGCACGGCGTACCGCTTCCGGGGGCCCGACGGCGCGTACGACGGCGCCCCCCTCCCGGTGGACCTCGCCGCGAACGCGGCCTCCCTGGGGATGGCCACCATCCGTACCCACACCATCGGTGACCTGCGAAAAGCCCTCTCCGAAGCACGTGCGGCGGACCGTCCCACATGTGTCTACGCACAGACCCGAACACCCGACACTGTGTCGGGCCCACCCCCGGCACAGGCGTGGTGGGATGTTCCTGTGGCCGAGACCGCGACCCGTGCGTCGGCGGCCCTGGCCCGTGACGAGTACGACCGGCAAGCCGCGCAGCGACGTCGCCATCTGTGAAGGAGCAAGCATGAAGACCGTCAACCACTGGATCGGTGGCAAGACCGTCGAGGGCGCGTCGGGCAACTACGGCCCGGTCACCGACCCGGCCACCGGCGAGGTCACCACGCAGGTCGCCCTCGCCTCCGCCGAGGAGGTCGACGCCGCGGTACGGGTCGCCCAGGAGGCGTTCCTGTCCTGGGGCCAGTCCTCGCTGGCCGCCCGCACCAAGGTGCTGTTCGCCTACCGCGCGCTGCTGGACGCCAACCGCGACGCCATCGCCGAACTGATCACCGCCGAGCACGGCAAGGTGCACTCGGACGCGCTGGGCGAGGTCGCCCGCGGCCTGGAGATCGTCGAGCTGGCCTGCGGGATCACCACCCAGCTCAAGGGCGAGCTGTCCACCTCCGTCTCCAACCGGGTGGACGTCTCCTCGATCCGCCAGCCGCTGGGCGTCGTCGCGGGCATCACGCCCTTCAACTTCCCGGCGATGGTCCCGATGTGGATGTTCCCGCTGGCCGTGGCCTGCGGAAACACCTTCATCCTCAAGCCCAGCGAGAAGGACCCCTCGGCCGCCAACAAGCTGGCCGAGCTGATGACCGAGGCCGGTCTCCCCGCGGGCGTCCTGAACGTCGTCCACGGCGACAAGGTGGCCGTCGACGCGCTCCTCGCGCACCCGGGCATCTCCGCCGTGTCCTTCGTCGGCTCGACCCCGATCGCCCGCCACATCCACACCACCGCCTCGGCCAACGGCAAGCGCGTCCAGGCGCTGGGCGGCGCCAAGAACCACATGCTGGTGCTCCCGGACGCGGACCTGGACGCCGCCGCCGACGCGGCCGTCTCCGCGGCCTACGGTTCGGCGGGCGAGCGCTGCATGGCGATCTCCGCGGTCGTCGCCGTCGGCTCCATCGCGGACGAGCTCGTCGAGAAGATCCGCGAGCGCGCCGAGAAGATCAAGATCGGCCCCGGCAACGACCCCACGTCCGAGATGGGCCCGCTGATCACCGCCGCCCACCGCGACAAGGTCGCCTCCTACGTCAAGGGCGCCGCGGCCCAGGGCGCCGACGTCGTCCTCGACGGCACCGGCTACACGGTCGAGGGCAACGAGAACGGCCACTGGATCGGCCTGTCCCTCCTGGACAACGTCAAGACCGACTCCGACGCCTACCGCGACGAGATCTTCGGCCCGGTGCTGTGCGTGCTGCGCACCGAGACCTACGAGGAGGGCGTGGCCCTCATCAACGCCTCGCCGTTCGGCAACGGCACCGCGATCTTCACCCGCGACGGCGGCGCCGCCCGCCGCTTCCAGCTGGAGATCCAGGCGGGCATGGTCGGCGTGAACGTGCCGATCCCGGTGCCGGTGGGCTACCACTCCTTCGGCGGCTGGAAGGACTCGCTCTTCGGCGACCACCACATCTACGGCAACGACGGCATCCACTTCTACACGCGCGGCAAGGTCGTCACCACCCGCTGGCCGGACCCGGCCGACGCCCCGGCCGGCGTGGACCTGGGCTTCCCCCGCAACCACTGACGCCCGGCCGCCGGTGACGCCCGGCGGCCTCCGATCCCCGGCGGCCTCCGGTCCCCGGCCGCCACCGTCGTCGGCCGGCGCGTCCCCGAACGGCAGGCCCCCCTGGCCCACCCTCACCGGCCGGGGGGTCCTGCCGTTCGCCGCGCCGGGGGCGCTCGGGCCGCCCGTGCCTCGGGCCGCCCGGGGCCTCGCCGGTCAGTACGTCTGCGCCAAGTCCCGTGCGGGTCGCGGCCGTGGGGGATCCGAGCGTCGCCGCCGGCGCAGTACCAGCACGGCCGTCCCCGCCCCCGCCAGCACCAGGACCGCTCCCGCCGCTGCCCAGGGGACCGCGAGGAAGTCCGTGGCGGACTCGGAGGAGAGGTCGGGGTAGGCGGCCGCGCCCGCCGAGACCTTGACGCTCACCCAGTCCAACTGGGGCGAGTCAGGCCACGGTTCGGTCAGCTCCACCCGCTGCCCCGGCAGCAGCACCAGCTTCGGCTCCCGGGCCGGCCGGTCCAGCACCCGGCGCCCGAACAGCCCCCGCGCGGACACCGCCACCTTCGGCTCCACCACCACGTTGCCCCGGTTGACCAGCGCGTACGAGACCGTGGCGCGGGCGTCCTTCACCCACGGCAGCAGCGGCGCCCCCCGGGTCACCCGTACGTCCTCCACGCTCAGCCCCGGGGTCAGCGGTCCCGGCACCCGGAAGTACAGCCGGGCCCCCACCGAACGCTTCACCCCCACCTGCACCTTGCCGTCCTTCTGTACCCCCTCGACGGCGGTGTTGAGCGCGACGATCCCGCCGACGTGATCGCCCGGCGTGGCGTCCCGGGGGACCTTGACGGTGAAGGGGATGTCGGCGCGGCCCTTCGGCGGCACGGTCACGGTGGCCGACGCCTGCGGTGCCAGCGCGATCCAGGTGCCGACGTCCTTGGGCTTCGTCTCGGCGGGCAACAGCGCGAAGGCGCCCCCCGACGGGGTGTTCACGGCGTCGGTGGCGAAGACCTGGAAGGTCAGCTCCTTGTCGGAGGAGTTCAGGATCGTGGCGCTGTCGCCGACGGTGGCCCCGGCGGCGCCCTGGTGGAAGAAGTACGCGCGGTCGGTCATCGCGGCACCCGCGGCGGGCGTGGGGAACACCCCCCAGGTGCCGTTGTCCGCGGCCGTGGCGGGGGCGGCGGACAGGGCGGGGAGCAGCAGCAGCCCGCACAGTCCGGCGAGGAGGACGTGCGGGAGGGTGCGCAGGCGCATGGGCGGGTCTCTCCAGTCACGGCGCGGAACGGGAAGAGGGGTGGGGGGGGGGGGGGGGGGGCGCCCCCGCCCCCCCCCCCCCCCCCCCCCGGGGCCGGGCCCGGTCAGGCGATCGAGAAGGTCACGACCGACTGGTAGGTGTCGGCGAACATGAACGGCGGCAGCTGCAGCATCGCCGCGCCGCCCACGGCGAACTCGCCGCCGGTCAGCTCGTCACCGCCGGCCGCCTGGGAGGCGACCTTCATCGGGGTGTCGGTGATCGCGCCCGGCGCACCGGCGGTGCAGGTGCTCGGGCTGTCCGGGTTGGTCACGGTGCAGGACGGCTGGATGCCGATCTGCGCCTTCGCCATCGAGTGGCCGGTCGTCTGGTTCAGGAACGGCGTACGGGTCGCCGTCACGTCCCAGCCGAGGCTGCCGCCGCGGAAGTCCTGGACGGTGGCGGCGTTGAACGCGCCGAACACCGACTGGGCCTTGCCGTTGATGGTCACCGAGCCGAAGCTGACGGCCGGCTGGCCGGCCTTCGGGCCGAGGGCCAGCGGTCCGGGCAGCACCTCGACGTCCACCGGGTTCTGCACGCCCGCCTGCTCCTCGACGAACACGAAGGGCTTGGCCGGGGGCACCGAACCGTCGATCTTGATGGCGTCGGCCTTCTTGGTGACCGTGATGTTGCAGGTGGCGGCGCCGGTCGCGTCCGCCGTGCCGGTACCGGTGTCACCGGTCGCGGCGCCCGCGAGGAGGGCGGAACAGGTGACCGGGCCGGCCGGGAAGTTGGCGCCGGTGGCGGTGACGGCGGTGCCCGCCTTGCCGCTGTTGGGCGTCAGCCTGGTGGTGACCGGGTCCTTGGGCAGGGCCTCGACGGCCACCGAGCCGACGGAGGCGCTGGGACGCGGATCCGGTGTACAGGTCGTCGTGTAGACCGTGCCGCCGAGGTCGGCGTCCGTGATGACCTGGTCGATGGTGATCTGGACCGTGGTGCCCTCGGCGCCGTCCGGGATGGTGATGTTCCCGCTGAAGGCGGGCGGGTCGGCCTTCTTGCCGGCTTCCTGGTGGCTGGGGACGGCCGCGCTGGTGACCGTCTGGGCGACCCCGCCGACGAGCAGCTTCGCCTTGATCGTGTTGACCGTGTCGATGGTGAACATCGGGACGACCGGGGTCTCACCGGGGTCGATGGTGATCGGGACGCTCTGGCCCGCCTTCGCGGTGTCCGGCAGCGTGATCGTGTAGTCCTGGTTGCCGTTGGCGCCCGGCTGGGGCGCCGGGGCCACGCACTTCACGGGGACCGAAGTGGTCTTGGTCGCGGCCTGCGCCGTGCCCGTGAGGGCCACCACACCGCCCGTCAGGGCCAGGGAAAGGGCGCCCGCCCCGGCCAGAACTCTTCGTCGGAACGTTGTACTCACTGGGTCGCGACTCCTTCGTCAGACGAAACCCCTCCCCCCACCCGCTGTGGGGAGGAGGTTGAGCCGGTGCGGATGGCCGTCATTGACGCGTCGCGGTCATGAGAAGTCAATGGCTTGCTTTCGCCCGAAGCACACAGACATTGATGTCCCATCAGACCCGGTCTGATGGGACATCGGATACCGACTGGTCGGTGGCGGGTACGCCCGGGGCGGGAGGGGTCAGCGGTTTGTCGGGACCTGCAGGAGCAGGTTCGCGGTCCCGGCCGGGAGGTTCGTGATCCGGTCCGGAACAGCGGCGCGCACCAGGGCCTGGCGGACCTGTTCGGGGGACGGGCGCATGCCGGTCACGCCGGGCAGGCCGGTGGCGCCGGGCGTGCCCGGCGCGCCGACGGCCCCGCCGGTTCCGGCCGTGCCGTCCCCGGTGTCCGAAAGGATCAGTGCAGCCACGCCCGCCACGTGCGGGGCGGCCATGGAGGTGCCGGAAGCACGGGCGAGGGCGGTCGCGGAGCCCTTCCAGGCGGAGACGACGGACACGCCCGGCGCGGAGATGTCCACGCAGGGGCCGTGGTTGGAGAACGCGGGGCGGCGGTCGGTGGCGTCGGTCGCGCCGACGGTGAGGGCCTGCGGGACGCCGGAGGGGGAACCGGCGCAGGCGTCCTCGCCCTCGTTCCCGGCGGCCACGGTGAAGGTGATCCCGGACGCCACCGCGCGGATGACGGCCGCGTCCATGGCGTGACTACGGGAGCCGCCCATGCTCATGTTGGCCACGAACGGGCCCTTCGTCGCGTTCTTGACCACGTCCTTCACCATCCAGTCGAGGCCGCGCAGGATGGCCGACAGCCGCCCGTCACCCCGGCAGTCGGCCACCTTCACCCCGACGAGGGAGACCCCCTTCGCCACCCCGTACGTGGCCCCGCCGACGGCCGCGGCGACGTGGGTGCCGTGACCGTTGCAGTCGGACGCGCCCTCCAGGAACACCGCGTTGTAGCCGGCGCGGGCGCGTCCGCCGAACTCCTGGTGGAGGGCGTTGATTCCGGTGTCGACCACGTAGACGGTGACGCCCCGGCCCTGGGAGGCGTACGTGTACGAGCCGTCGAGCGGCAGCTCGCGCTGGTCGATCCGGTCCAACGGCCAGGGCGCGGACCGCTGCACGGCGGGGGCGGGCGCCGCGGGTGCCGGGGCCGCGACGGTGGTGGCGGGCGCCGCGGGAGCGGAGGGTGGGGGCGGCGTCGGGTCGTCGGAGATCCGGTACAGCCCGTCCGGCTCCACGGAAGCCACCCTCGGGTCGGCGGCGAGCTCGGCGGCGCGGGCCGCGGTGGTGCGCACGGCGAAGCCGTTGAGGGCGGTGTCGTAGACCGCCGAGACCTGGTCGCCCGCCTCCGCCGCCTCGGCGGCGAGCGCGCGGGCCGGGGCGCGGGAGCTGGTGTCCTTGAGGACGACGACGTAGGGGGCGGTGGGGGCGTCGGTGGCACGCGCGGCGTCGGCGGTGTGCGGCGGAAGGACGGTGGCCGCCGCGAGGAGGGCGGCGGCCGGGAGGAGCGCGGTCATGGCGGTCATGCCGCCGATGCTCGGGCCGCCCCGGCGGCGGCGCGCGGAGGGTGCGCCGACCGGCCGCACGACACGCCGCCGCGAGGGGCGCGCCGGATCGGGCCGCCACTCCCGAATAACGCCGGCCGAGCCCGCGCCGGCCGAGCCCGCGCCGGCCGAGCCCGCGCCGGCCGATGGGCGGGGACGCCGGGGCTGCCGGGGCTGCCGGGCCCTCGGGGTAGCCGGGGGCTGCCGGTGTCTCGGGGACGCGCGGGAAGCCGGTGCCGCTGGTGCTTCGGGGCCGCCGGTGTCGAGGGGCCGAGGAGAGCCTCGCGGGGCCGAGGGATGTGGTGCCGGGCGGCGCGGGCTCGGTCGGGGGGATCCGGAGGGGACGGGCCGACCGAGTGCCCGGCCGCGCATCGTGGGGACGCCCTCGTGCCCGGCGCCTGCCGAGTCGTACGTGGCCAGGGCGGGCCGGTGGATCAGATGGCGCGGAGGGCCAGGGCGGCCGCGAACGCGGGTGGTGCCGGGAGGTCGCGCAGGGTCCAGCCCGGGACCGGGGCCGGAGTGGCCGCCGAGCCCACGTACGGGTCGACCAGGCCGAGTGCCAGTCCCGTGCCGGTGGCCTTGAGGTAGGCCTCCTTGCGGGACCACACCCGCGCGAGGGCGGCCGGGCGTTCCGCCACCGGGAGGCCCACGAGCTCGGCCGTCTCCGCCGGATGCAGGGTACCCAGGACGTCGTCCACCGCTCCCGCTCCGGGCAGACCCTCGATGTCCACGCCGACCGGTACCCCCGCGAAGGCGAAGTACGCCATGTCGTCGCTGTGCGAGAGCGAGAAGTGCAGCGCGCCCCCGGCCACGGCGGGGCGCCCGTGCGGCCCGCCGCAGCACGGGCAGTCCTCCCGCACCAGGGCGACCCTCTCCGGCGGGAGCCCGAGGTAACCGCCGAGCAGTACGCGCAGCCCCAGGTGTGACGCGAGGTAGCTGCGGCGGTCGCGGGCGCGCAGCAGCCGCGAGAGCCGGTCCCGCTCGGACGCGTCCAGCAGTGCGACCGCACCGGCGACGTCGTGGCCGCCGACCACCTCGCGCGTGGTGTCCAGCGACCACACGGTCACGGCGGCGCCCACCGGGAGAGCGCCGGTCCGGGGTATGCCCTCGCCGAGTTGGTTCACGTACTCGATCACCTGATGAGGGTAGACGAGGCGGCGGCGGGCCCGGCTACCCTCGTCCGGTATTGATCTTTCCGAGTCCAGGGGGAACTCGCCGTGCACAGTGCTGTCGTGACGCCGGAAGGCGACCGGATCCGCTGGGTCGAACTCGCCGGGGAGGGGCCGGTCCGCGTCTGGCTGCACGGGCTCGGCGCCACCTCGCCGGCCTACTTCGCGGCCGTCGCCGCGCACCCGTTGCTGGCCGGGCGGCGCTCGCTGCTGGTCGACATGCTGGGGCACGGGCACAGCGACCGGCCCGAGGCGTTCACGTACACCCTGGAGGCGCACGCCGACGCCGTCGCGCGGGCGCTCTCCGAGGCCGGGGTCGAGGGGACCGAGCTGATCGGCCACAGCATGGGCGGGGCGGTGGCCATCGTGCTCGCCGCCCGGCACCCCCGGCTGGTCTCCCGGCTCGTGCTGGTCGACGCCAACCTGGACCCGGTCCCGGTCGTTCCCCGTGTACCGGGCAGCAGCGGGATCGCCTCCTACACGGAGGAGGAGTTCCTGGCGGGAGGCTGGTCCGAGGTCCGCGACCGGGTCGGCGCGCACTGGTGGTCGACCATGCGGCTGGCCGACCGCACCGCCCTGCACCGCAGCGCGGTGCACCTCGCCGCGGGCACCACGCCCACCATGCGCGAGCTCCTGCTGGACCTGAAGCTCCCGCGCACCTTCCTCTACCCGGAGGCCGACGGCTCCCTGCCCGGGGCCGAGGCCCTGGAGGCCGCGGGGGTCGCCGTCGTCGCGGTGCCGGACTGCGGGCACAACATCATGCTGGACAACCCCGAGGCCTTTGTCCGCGCCACCGCCGCCGCCCTCGCCCCGACCGCTCCCTGACCCGTCCCCGCCGGGTGGGCCCGGGGGAGCGGCAGGGTCGGTGGAGGGGTCAGCGGCGTCCGGCCGGGACGGCCGAGGCCGGTGCCACGGAGGGCTGTCCGTCCGGTATTCGCGCCCCCGGTGAGGGCGTGCCGTCGGTCCAGGCGTAGACCTTCCTGCCGCGCACGGCGACCTGGTACTGGTACCGGTCACGGCACTCGGGCCGTTCCTCGGAGCGTGTGTCGCCGGGCCACCAACGGGCGTTCAGATGAGGCCCGCCCGCCTTCTTCGGGGCGCTGACGGCGCACTGCGGACCATCGAGCGGGGTCTTGCCGAGAGTGAACCGGATCAGCCGGGCCTCGCCGGTGGTGCGCACCCGTACGCGCACATCGGTGGCATCCTTCGGTATCCAGCTCGGCAGGACGAACGCCAGGTCACCGCGCGTCGGAGCGTCGGCGGCGGTGGCGAAGTGCCTGCCCTTCTCCTTGAAGAAGCGGTCGTTGAGGGTGTTGGTGACCGGGTTGGGCGGAAGGTTCGGCAGAGCGAGCGCGGCGATGGCGAAGGCTCCCGCCAAGGCGGCGGCGATGACGAGCGGACGGCGGTTCATAGCTATAAGTGTTCGGGTCGAAGCCCGCTCGCGCGTCCCTCCGCAGTACGAATCTTGACTCTGCCTGAAGTCGCATACGCCGTCATACCTGAGTGCCGGTCCGGGCGGCCGGCTTAGGTCGACGGTCCTTCGCCGGAACACCGGAACACCGGAACACCGGAACACCGGAACACCGGAACACCGGAACACCGGAACACCGGAACACCGGGCGAGGGCGGACCCGCCGGACCCACCAGGGCCGCCGTACCCACCGGACCTGCGGGGCCTCGTTATAGATGCGCTGGGGATCGCGGATATGTCGCGCTCCGAGAGTGAACACGCAAGCCGCGCCGCGAAGTTGACGGAGCGGCCCGCGCTCTCCCCCCACTCCCCCCGCCGCCCGGAGGAATGTCATGCGTCTTCGTCTCGCTCCCCTGCTCGCCGCCACGGCGGCCGCGGGTCTGCTCGCCCTCGCGCCCCCCGCGTCGGCCGCCCCGGCGGACAAGCCGCAGGTCCTCGGCAGTTGGACGCAGACCAGCGCGTCCAGTTACAACGCCTGGGTCGCGGCGCGCGGCAGCCAGGGCAACTGGGCCTCGTACGGCTTCGACTGGTCCACGGACTACTGCTCGTCCTCCCCGGACAACCCGTTCGGCTTCCCGTTCCAGACGGCCTGCGCCCGCCACGACTTCGGCTATCGCAACTACAAGGCGGCGGGTTCCTTCCCGGCGAACAAGTCCCGGCTGGACGACGCCCTGTACGCGGACCTGAAGCGGGTGTGTTCGCAGTACTCGGGCGTCAAGAAGGGTTCCTGCGACAGCACGGCCTGGACCTACTACCAGGCGGTCAAGGCGTTCGGCGTCTCCCCGCAGGACGCCCCGGCCGCCTGACGGCCCCGTCCCGCCCCGGCCCTGTCGCCGCCTCCGATCCCCGTCCCGCCCCCGCCCCCGTCGGGCGGGACGGCCCCCCTCGCGGGAAACACGGAAGCCCTCCCGGTGGGAGGGCTTCCGTCGTGGTGCGAAGAGTGCCCCCGGCAGGACTCGAACCTGCGGCCAAGCGCTTAGAAGGCGCCTGCTCTATCCACTGAGCTACGGGGGCCGGAAGGTGACCGTGGTGGCCTGGAGCCCCTTGGTGGGGGTGGGACTGCGGTCCGTGCCGGGTCAAGGATAGGGCTCCGGTCGCCTTGTCCCGGTTGCTTCACCCGCGTGCCACGATGTGGAGGTTCGGTGAAGCGGTCCCGATAATCGCAGGCAGGTGCGATTCGCGCATCGCTTTTGCGCCGCGTCGGCCTGGGTGTTGTGCACTCGTTATGCCTGCGTCCCACTCGTCCTTCGTGTCCAGGATGTCCCATCGGGGTCGCGGTCGGCGCGCAGAGGGCGTATAAGCTTCAAAAATGGTCCCAAATTGGGCATTCTTCGCATGTGGTGACCTTGGATGTTCGGCCTCAGCTGCTCGATGCCCTGTCCGCCCTGCGCGACCGGGTCGCGTCCGTGCGTCTGCCGCTGCCCCTGCCCGGCGCCCCGCGCGCCCGCCAGACCAGAGCCGAGCTGCTCGCGCAGCTCGACGACTACCTCGTACCCCGGCTGAAGGCGCCCGAGGCGCCCCTGCTCGCCGTCGTCGGCGGGTCCACCGGTGCCGGTAAGTCCACCCTCGTCAACTCCCTCGTCGGACGCCAGGTGAGTGAAGCGGGGGTGCTCCGGCCGACGACACGCACCCCCGTGCTCGTCTGCCATCCGGATGACCATCACTGGTTCGCCGGGATGCGGATCCTGCCCGACCTCCTGCGCGTATGGGCGCCCGAAGGCGAGGACGAACTGCTCCCCGCGCCCAAGAAGCGCCTTCCCCGCGGATCCGGCCAGCGGACCGTGACGGGCGAACTGAGGATCGAGACCGTCTCGACCCTCCCACGAGGGCTCGCCGTCCTCGACGCCCCCGACGTCGACTCCCTGGTGGTCGAGAACCGGACGCTCGCCGCGCAGCTGATCTGCGCCGCCGACGTCTGGGTCATGGTCACCACCGCCTCGCGGTACGCCGACGCCGTCCCCTGGCACATGCTGCGCACCGCCAAGCAGTACAGGGCCACCCTGGTCACCGTCCTGGACCGGGTCCCGCACCAGGTGCTCACCGAGGTCTCGCGGCAGTACGGGGCCCTGCTCACCCGGGCCGGGCTGGGTGACGTACCGCGGTTCACGGTGCCGGAGCTGCCCGAGTCGGCGGGCGGGGGCGGGCTGCTGCCGGCGAGCGCCGTCGCGCCGCTGCTCGCCTGGCTCAGCCACCACGTCCAGGACCCCGCCGCCCGGCAGTACGCCGTCGGGCGGACCGCGCTGGGCGCCCTCGACTCCCTCGGACGCCGCATGCCGGAACTCGCCTCCGCAGTCGCCGCGCAGCACGCCGCCGCCGTGCGGCTGACGTCGGCCGTCGAGGACGCGTACAAGCAGGAGGGCAGGCGGGTGCGCAACCGCCTGGACCGGGGCGCCGTACTCGCCGGGGACGCGCTGACCAGATGGCGCGGCTACCCCCTCGACACCAGCGCCGACGAACTCCTCGACTCCCTCGCCGAATCGCTGGCCGCGCTCCTCCAGTGCGCCGTGGCCGCCGCCGACGAACGCATCGCCGCCGCCTGGCGGCGCGAACCGGCCGCCGGGGCGGTGACGCTGCCCGCGCCCGACCGCGAGGCGGCGGAACGCATCGGCGTGGCCGTACGGCGCTGGCGGCGCGTACTGGAGGAGCTGGCCGAGGAGGAGGTCGCCCGGCTCGACCGGCAGCCGGCGCCCGACCCCGACGCCATCGCCGCCCTCCTCGTCGCCGCCCTCCTGGGTGGCAAGCGGGCCCGGCCGGCGGGGGAGAAGCTCGCCGAGCGGATCGGTGTACAGGCCGCCGTACGGCTGCGGGACCGGGGCGGGGAGCTGGTCGCCGAACACCTCGACCAGGTGCTGCGCGCCGAACGCGACCGCAGGCTCGCCCCGCTGGAAGCGCTCGAAGTGACCCCGGAACCGCAGGCCGAGCTGATCGCCGCGCTGTCCCTACTGCAGAAGGAGAGGTGACGCGGTGACCGCGCTGACCGACCGCGACCGCACCGAAGACCGCTGGGACGACGGCTTCATCGCGCGCTCGCGCCACCGGAGCATCCGCAAGGGCGGTGCGGGGGCGCGAGGAGGGGGACCGCGGTCCGGTTCCCCGGGGGCGTCGGGGCCGCGCGAGGAACGCGGCGGCGTCGGCCTCGACGACCTCGACGACGTGTTCGGCGAGGAGCCGGACGAGGAGCGGCGCGAGGGCGACGAGGCCCTCGTCCGGGCCGTCTCCGGCGCCGGCAGCGACGGCGGCAAGGCTCCCGCCCTGCCGCTCAGCCCCGAGGCGCGGGCCCTGCGGCTGCGCCTGGACGCCCTGCGCCAGCTCGTCGGGCTGTCCCGGACCCGGCTGGACGGCAAGACCCTCGCCGAGGCCGGCCGGGTGCTGGACGAGGCGGCGGCGCGACGCGGCCTGTCCCCGCAGCACACGGTCGTCGCCATCGCCGGAGCCACCGGAAGCGGCAAGTCCACGCTCTTCAACTCGCTCGCCGGAGTGCAGATCTCGGAGACCGGTCTGCGCCGCCCGACCACCGCCGCGCCGATCGCGTGCAGTTGGTCCGACGGGGCCGCGGGGCTGCTGGACCGGCTGGAGATCCCGGGCCGGCTGCGACGCAGGCCCCGGGAGACCTCGGAGGCCGAGGTGCTGCGCGGGATGGTCCTCGTCGACCTGCCCGACCTGGACTCGGCGGTCCGCGCGCACCGCGACCACGTGGACCGGGTGCTGGCGCTGGTCGACGCCGTGGTGTGGGTGGTGGACCCGGAGAAGTACGCGGACGCCGTCCTGCACGAGCGGTACCTGCGACCGCTGGCCGGCCACGCGGAAGTGACGTTCGTCGTCCTGAACCAGGTGGACCGGCTGCCCGGCGAGGCCGCCGACCTCGTCCTGGACGACCTGCGCCGGCTCCTCGACGACGACGGCATCGCGCTCGGCGAACACGGCGAGCCGGGGGCCACCGTGCTCGGACTGTCCGCCCTGACGGGTGAGGGGGTCGGGGAACTCCGGGAACTGCTCGGTCAGTTCACCCAGGAGAAGGGCGCGGCGACCCGCCGCATCTCCGCCGATGTGGACCGGGCCGCCGGACGCCTGCGGCCCCTGTACGTCGCCGACGGGCACGCCGGACCCGAGATCGGCGAGGCCGCCCGCGCCGAGTTCGAGGACCGGCTCGCGGAGGCCGTCGGGGCCTACGCGGCCGGCCTCGCCGCCGAACGGGCCTGGCGGCGCAACGCCGGCAAGGCCTGCGGCACGCCCTGGCTGCGGCTGTGGCGCTGGTACGAGAGCAGGCGAGCCCCGCGCACGCTCGCGGGCCTGGCCGCCCTCGCCGCGATCGGCCGTACCCCGGCGGCTTCCGAGCAGACCCCGGTCGAGCAGGAGGTGACCGCCCGGCAGCGGGTGGAGCAGGCCGTGCGGACCGTCGCGGACGAAGCGGTCATCGGGCTGCCCGACCCCTGGGCCCAGGCCGTACGGGAGACCGCCGTACGCGGCGCCGAACGGCTGCCGGAGGCGCTCGACGAACTGGCGGTCACGCTGGGTGCGGCCGTCGCGGTGCCCGCCGCCAGGCCGCCGCGGCCCGCCTGGTGGCCCGTGGCGGTGCTGGCGCAGGCGGCCATGACGCTGGTGCAGATCTTCGGCGGGCTCTGGCTGGTCGGACAGATCGCCGGGGTCCTGGAGCCGAGGCTGCTGCCGCCGGTGCTGTTCATGGTGGCGGGGATCGTCGGCGGGCCGCTCGTGGAGTGGGCGTGCTCTCTCGCGGCCCGCGGTCCGGCACGCCGCTACGGGCAGGACGCCGAGCGCAAACTGCGTCAGGCCGCGGCCGGCTGCGGGCGGGCCAGGGTGCTGGAGCCGGTGGCGGCGGAACTGCTGCGCTACCGCGAGGTGCGCGAGCAGTACGCCACCGTCGCCGCAGGGGGGACGAAGTTGTCCACAACCCGCCAGTAGTCCACAGGCCCGAGCGGGGAGGTCCGCCCCGCGCCAGCATGGTCGTATCCCGTGCGGACGGTCCGGACGGGTACGACGCGGGGAGGGCGGCCGGGATGAACGACACCCTGGTGACGCTGGTGGGGTACGTGGCGACGCAGATCGACTTCAAGGAGACGCCGGCCGGCCCGTCGGCGCGGTTCCGCTTCGCGGTGACCCCGAGGTACTTCGACCGGCGCACGGACACCTGGACGGATGCCGCGACCAGCTTCTACACCGTCTGGGCACGACGGGTGCTGGCACTGAACCTGGCCAGTTCCGTCTCGGTGGGGGAACCCCTCGTCGTCCACGGGCGGTTGCGGGTCCGGGAGGATCCACCCGACGGCGACGGGGTGCGGTGGTTCTCGGCCGACATCGACGCGGTGGCCATCGGACACGACCTCAACCGCGGAACTGCCGCGTTCCGGCGGGTGGTCAAGACGGACACGCCACTGATGGGGCCTCAGAAGGCGGCGGTGGTCTGAGTGTTCGAGGAGGCTAGGATTCCCCGGTACTCACGGGCACCTGGGTCTTTGGCCCGAAGGGGAAGACTGTGTCGATTGCTGTTCCCGCGTCCTCTGCGTCCTCTGCGTCCCCCGATCCCCGCGCTTCCGCGTGCGGATCGCCGCCCGCATCCGTGGGCGGATCACCGTCCGCGTCCGCCGCGCCACCGGCCGTCGCCGCGGCCCGTGCGGCGATTCCGCTTCCCGCGGGGCCCGTTGGTCCCGGCGTCGTTCCCGGGAGGCCCGCGCGGCCCGTTCCGGATCCGGGCGCGGGCGCCGGGGGCCCGGCGCGGGGGTCCGTGCGGCGGCCCTTGGCGGTCGCCCTGCTCACCGCGGCCGCCCTCGCCAGCGGGCCCGGGGCCCGCGCCTCGACGGACCCGGACCCGGCCGCCGGCCGGGCGGCGGAGGGCGCGAGCGCCGTGCTGGACGGGCTCAAGACGTACGGGCAGGCGGTCCTGCGCGCCGGGGACGGTTCGGTCCGGCAGATCCCGGCCGGGCTCTACGAGATGCGGGTCGACGGCGGCGGCATGCTGCAGACGTACGGGGTCGGGATCGCGGGCTCGGCGCAGCCGCAGGCCCGGTACACGGAGAGCGGCTGGAACGGCAGCTCCCTGGCGGGGAACGCCGAGGCCGGACGGATCCGCTGGGTCCTGGAGCACTCCTATCCGCAGCACAACGACCTGGCCGGGCTGGCGAAGGAGGCCGGGGCCGGGACGCTGACCGCGGAGAGCGCCGCCGCCGGGACCCAGGTGGCCATCTGGCGGCTGGCCGACGGCGCGCAGGTCGAGGCGGCGGACCCGGCGGCGGCGCGGCTGGCCGACTACCTCCAGCGGGAGGCGGGGCGGCTGCCGGAGCCCCCGGCCTCGTTGGACCTGGACCCCGGCCGGGTCTCCGGCCCGGTGACGGGGCCGACCGGCAGCCGGCTCGGGCCGGTCACGGTCCGGACGGGGGCGCAGAGCGTGACCGTCACCCCGGACGCGGCGGCCTCGGCCATGGGGGTGCGCGTGGTGGACGCCGAGGGGCGGCCGCTGGACTCCGCGGGCAACGGGAGCCGGCTCTACTTCGAGGTGCCCGCGGGCACCCCGGACGGGACGGCGTCGGTCGTCGTGCAGGGCTCCACGAAGGTGCCCGTCGGGCGGGTCTTCGCCAGCGGGATCCCGGCCGAGGCGCAGATCGTGGCCGGCTCCAGCGACGCCGCGGCGACGGCCACCGCCACGGCCGTCTGGCCGCAGGCACAGCCGCCGGCGCAGGGCCCGGCGGGGACGGTGGGCACCCTGGCGGGAGCCTCGGAGGTGGCGGGCGCCGAGGCGTCCGCGACCGCCTCGCCGGAGTCTCCGGACGACGAGCGGCTGGCCATCAGCGGCAGTTCCGCCGCCACGCCGGTGATCGCCTCGCTCGCGGTGGGGCTGGTGGTACTGGGCGGCATGGTGGTCCTCCTGCTGCGCAAGCGTCCGTTGGAGGGAGAGGAGGACGCAGGGGGGTCCGAGGGAGCGGAAGGCTGATTCCGGAGCGTCGTCCCGGGGTAGGCGCAGGCAATGGCTGATGAGGAACTGACCTGGCGGGGCACGGTCGCGCGGTGGGACCGCCATCTGTTCGACGCGGTGGCCCGGCGGCACTGGCCGGGCGCCGACCGGGTGCTGCCGCGGCTCGGGCGCGCCGCCAACCACGGGGTGCTGTGGGGCGGGGCCGCCGTGGCGATCACCGTCCTGGGCTCACCCCGGGCCCGCACGGCGGCGCTGCGCGGAATCGGCTCGCTGGCGCTGGCCTCCGCCACGATCAACACCGTCGGGAAGTGGTCGGTGCGCAGGCCCCGGCCCGTGCTGGACGGGGTCCCGCTGCCGCGGCAGCCGGCCGTGCCGCCGCGGACCACCTCGTTCCCGTCCGGGCACTCCGCCTCTGCCTTCGCCTTCGCCGCAGGCGTGGCCCTCGAATCCCCGGGGTGGGGAGCCGTGCTGGTCCCCGTCGCCGCGTCGGTGGCCTTCTCGCGGGTCTACACCGGGGTGCACTACCCCTCCGACGTGGCGGTCGGGTCGGCGCTCGGGGTGGCCGCGGCGTTCGCCGTACGCCGCCTCGCGCACGAGGCCGAGCGGGCGAGGGCCGTACCGGGCGACGAGCGCACGGCGCCCGGGGTCCCCGCCCTGCCGGACGGGGAGGGGCTCACGGTCGTGGTGAACACCGCCTCGGGCACCGCCGGGTCGGCGGGGACCGACGTGCTGCGCGAGCGGCTGCCCAAGGCGGAGGTCGTCGAATGCACCGGTGAGGAGCTGGAGGCCGAGCTGGCCGCGGCCGCCGCCCGGGCCGAGGTGCTGGGGGTCTGCGGGGGTGACGGCACCGTCAACGCCGCGGCCACGGCGGCCCTGCGCGCCGGGGTGCCGCTCGCCCTGTTCCCCGGCGGCACCCTGAACCACTTCGCGCTCGACCTCGGGCTCGGCGGCGCCGAGGACACCTGCCGGGCGATCGCCGAGGGCCGGGCCGTCCGGGTCTCGGTGGGTCGGATCACCCCGACGGACGGGTCCGGCGACGGTGCGACGCGGTACTTCCTGAACAATTTCAGCATCGGCGCCTACCCGGAACTGCTGCGCCACCGGCTGCGCTGGGCCCCGCGGATCGGCGGCGGCCCGGCCGCCGTGCTCGCCGCCTGGCGGGTGCTGCGGGCCGAGCGGCCCGTCCGGCTCACCCTGGCCGGACGCCCCCGCAGCGTCTGGCTGCTCTTCGCGGGCAACGGCACCTACCACGGCACCGGCCCCACGCCCCGGCGCCGTGACAGCGTCGGCGAGGGCCTCCTCGACCTCCGGCTCGTCCACGGCGGAGGCCGGCCGGGCCCCCGCCTGCTGGCCGCGGCCTTCACCGGCCCGCTGAGCCGCTCCCCGCTCCACGTGGCCACCCGCCGGCACGGTCTGCGCGTCGAGGACATCCCGCCGGGCACCCCGCTCGCCTACGACGGCGAGTACGCCAAGGCGCCCGGCTCCCTCGTGCTGGCCGCGCTCCCCGACGCCCTGACCGTCTACCGCCCACGCTGACCGCCCACGCTGACCGCCCACGCTGACCGCCCCCGGACGGCGCCCCCGCCTCCCCGCCCCGTCCGTCCGCGCCGTGCGGGCCGTAGCCGTCGGGTCGGTAGCCGTCGGGTCAGTCGTCGTCGGGCCCGACGTCCTCGGGGCCGTCCCCGTCCACCGCGTCGTCCGGCGCCACGGGCCCCGGTTCCACCCCGAGGTCGGTGCGCATCACGGACCGCGCCCGTACCCAGGCGTCGCCCAGCTCCAGAAGCCCGGCGAGTATCTCGTCGAACCCCCACCCCGGCGACGGGCTCCCCCGCTCCAGCCGCATCGTCCGGGCGTACGCGCCCGCCAGCTCCCGGGTCAGGGTGTCCAGCTCCGCCATGACCGCGTCGGAGGCGATCATCTGGGCCTCCGCGAAGGCGGAGTGCATGGCGTGCCGGGCCTCCTGGAGGGCGCTGCGCCCCTCGTCCGTGACCTCGTCCCGGTGCACCGCCCACAGGTGGTTCATCAGCTCGACCCGGTAGCGGCGGTACCCGGCGTTGGCGTGCACGTAGCAGTCGCGCCGCCTCTCGCGCTCGGCCACCCGCCGGTCCCGATGCCACTGGGCCCGCGCCAGCCGTTCCTGGCGGTCGAACTGATCGGCCTGGACCCGGGCCGTGATCCGCTGCGACAGGACCGGCGCGAGCAGGGTGCCCGTCACCGCCACGATCGCGCTGGCGAGCGCCAGTAACGCGTTGTCCATTCTTCCCCGTCCCCCCGGAACACCGGCTCCCCACCGCTACGGCGGCCCCGCACCTCGACCGCTGTCGAGGATCCCGGTCCGCCCCCCGGCGCCGGGCAGCGACCGGACGCGTTCGGACCGTTGGACCGCGGTCACGGACGGTGGCCGGGCTCGCAGGCCGTTGACCATACGCGTTTCCCCCGGGGGATGGACGTACGGCAGTATGGGGTGTATCTGCCCACCCATCGATCTGCCGGACGGTTTCTCTTGGCTGAGTTCATCTACACCATGCGCAAGACGCGCAAGGCGCACGGCGACAAGGTGATTCTGGATGACGTCTTCCTGAACTTCCTGCCCGGCGCGAAGATCGGCGTGGTCGGCCCGAACGGCGCCGGCAAGTCCACCGTCCTGAAGATCATGGCGGGCATCGAGCAGCCGTCCAACGGTGACGCCTTCCTGTCGCCCGGTTACTCCGTCGGCATCCTCATGCAGGAGCCCAAGCTCGACGAGAGCAAGACCGTCCTGGAGAACGTCGAGGACGGCGTCGGCGAGATCAAGACCAAGCTCAACCGGTTCAACGCGATCGCCGAGGAAATGGCGACGAACTACACCGACGAGCTGATGGAGGAGATGGGCAAGCTCCAGGACGACCTGGACCACGCCAACGCGTGGGACCTCGACGCCCAGCTGGAGCAGGCCATGGACGCCCTGGGCTGCCCGCCCGGCGACTGGCCGGTCAACAACCTCTCCGGTGGTGAGAAGCGCCGCGTGGCCCTCTGCAAGCTGCTGCTGGAGGCCCCCGACCTGCTGCTCCTCGACGAGCCCACCAACCACCTCGACGCCGAGTCCGTGAACTGGCTGGAGCAGCACCTGGCCCAGTACAAGGGCGCCGTCGTGGCCGTCACCCACGACCGCTACTTCCTCGACAACGTCGCCGAGTGGATCCTCGAACTCGACCGCGGCCGTGCCCACCCCTACGAGGGCAACTACTCCACCTACCTGGAGAAGAAGGCCGAGCGCCTCAAGGTCGAGGGCAAGAAGGACGAGAAGCGCGCCAAGCGCCTCAAGGAAGAGCTGGAGTGGGTCCGCTCCAACGCCAAGGGCCGTCAGGTCAAGTCCAAGGCCCGTCTCGCTCGCTACGAGGAGATGGCGGCCGAGGCCGACAAGATGCGCAAGCTCGACTTCGACGAGATCCAGATCCCGCCGGGCCCGCGTCTGGGCTCGATCGTGGTCGAGGTCGCCAACCTCTCCAAGGCGTTCGGTGACAAGGTCCTCATCGACGACCTGTCCTTCACGCTGCCGCGCAACGGCATCGTCGGCATCATCGGCCCGAACGGCGCCGGCAAGACCACGCTCTTCAAGATGATCCAGGGCCTGGAGACGCCGGACTCCGGCGAGATCAAGGTCGGCGAGACCGTCAAGATCTCGTACGTGGACCAGGGCCGCGCCAACATCGACCCCAAGAAGACCCTCTGGGCGGTCGTGTCGGACGAGCTGGACTACATCAACGTCGGCCAGGTCGAGATGCCGTCCCGCGCCTACGTCAGCGCCTTCGGCTTCAAGGGCCCGGACCAGCAGAAGCCGGCCGGCGTGCTCTCCGGCGGTGAGCGCAACCGCCTGAACCTCGCGCTCACCCTCAAGCAGGGCGGCAACCTGCTGCTCCTCGACGAGCCCACCAACGACCTCGACGTCGAGACCCTGGGCTCCCTGGAGAACGCGCTGCTGGAGTTCCCCGGTGCGGCCGTGGTCGTCTCCCACGACCGCTGGTTCCTGGACCGCGTCGCCACGCACATCCTGGCGTACGAGGGCGACTCGAAGTGGTTCTGGTTCGAGGGCAACTTCGAGTCCTACGAGAAGAACAAGGTCGAGCGGCTCGGCCCGGACGCCACGCGCCCGCACCGCGCCACCTACAAGAAGCTCACCCGGGGTTAGGCCGAGACCATGGCCAGACACCACTACCGGTGCCCCCTCCGCTGGGCGGACATGGATGCCTTCGGGCACGTCAACAACGTGGTCTTCCTCCGTTACCTGGAGGAGGCGCGCATCGACTTCATGTTCCGCCTGGCGCCGGGGGAGGGCAGCGACTCGTTCACAGGCGGTTCCGTCGTGGCCCGTCACGAGATCGACTACAAGCTGCCCCTCGTGCACCGGCACGAGCCGGTGCTCATCGAGTCCTGGGTGACCCGGATAGGCGCCGCGTCCCTGACCATCCGTTACGAGGTGAAGGACGAGGCGACGGCCGACGCTCCCGAGACGGTGTACGTCCGGGCCGAGACCGTGGTCGTGCCCTACAACCTCGCCGAGGGGCGGCCCCGCCGCATCACGGCCGAGGAACGGCACTTCCTGGAGCAGTACCTCGACGCGCCCGCGGCGGCCGAAGGGCGCCTCGCGGCATGAACGAGCAGCTGCACTTCGCCGACTCCGGGGAGGCGGCGGACCTCGCCGCCTTCCTGGGCCGGCTGGTGCACTACGACCGCGCCGCCGCCGTGCGCCTCCAGGCGCGGGCGGGCGGCGGCGCGCTCGCCGTCTTCGGGCGGCCGCCGTCCTTCGACGTGCTGGCCGTCCGCACGGCGCGGCTCGCCGCACCCTTCGCCACCCCGCTGGACGTGACCGTGTCCGTCGGCGAGCTGCTGGAGGCGGTCGACGAGACCGGCGCCGGGCTGCTCGTCCCCGGACCCGTCACCGGCCCGCCCTGGGCCGGGGTGCTCCCGCCGCGCGGCGGCTGGCAGCCCGTGCCCGGACTGCCGGCGCCGGAGGCCGTACGGGCGGCCGTGGCCGCCGCCGTCGCCGAGTTCCGGGCCCGCGACGAGGCCCTGCCCCCGCAGCACCGGACCCGGTCCGAGCGGGACCGCATCGGCCACGAGATCTGGTCGCGCACGCTGGGTGACACCGACCTCCCGCTGCGCGCCGTGCACGCCGCCCAGTCCCTGGGTTTCCTGCGGCCGGTACGGGCCACCGTCCCCCCGGCCGCCACCCCCGCCGGCGCCCCCACACCGGTGGCGCTGTTCGCCTCCGGCAGCTGGCTGCGGCTGGCCACGCCCTACGGCTCCGTCGCCACCCGGCGTCCCGGCCGGACCGGCGGGCTGGGCGCCCTCCAGGTGCGCCCGGTCTGAACGCACGACCCGGTCCCGGCCGGCCCGGACGGACCGCCTAGCCCGCGGTGTTGATCATCGAGGCGGCCGCGTAGGTCAGGTACCGCCACAGCTGCGCCTCGTGCGCCGGCGCCAGGCCCAGCTCGTCCACCGCGACCCGCATGTGCCCCAGCCACGCGTCGTGCGCGGCCGCGTCCACCTGGAACGGGGCGTGCCGCATGCGCAGGCGCGGGTGGCCGCGGTGGTCGCTGTACGTCGTCGGACCGCCCCAGTACTGCATCAGGAAGAGCGCGAACCGCTCCTCGGCGGGCCCGAGGTCCTCCTCCGGGTACATCGGACGCAGCAGCGGGTCCCCCGCGACCCCTTGGTAGAAGCGGTGGACCAGACGGCGGAAGGTCTCCTCGCCGCCCACCTGCTCGTAGAAGGTCGTCTCCTGGACCGTGCTCTGCGGATCGTCATTCACCCGACCATCGTCTCAGACGCCCGGACGGAGGACCCCGGCCCCAGGACCCCGGATGCCCGTCCGCGGGGGCGAGGGGTCGCACCCGGAGGCCGCCCGCAGCACAGTGGAGACATGGGCACGGGCGGCACGGGCGCTCACGCGTCACGCACTCCAGGCGATCCCCGCACACCCCGCACCCCGCCGGGCGGCCCGGCGGTACGGGACCTGCGGGCGACCGCGCACGCCGCCCAGGTACGGGAGCTCACCGCGGCGGGCGCGCTGGAGGACCCGGCCTGGCGGGCGGCTTTCGCGGCCGTGCCCCGGCACCTCTTCGTGCCGTACTTCTGGACCGGCCGAGGCGCCGGGCACGAACGGCTGTGGGGCGAGGACCCCGATCCGGTACGGCGGGCCCGCTGGCTGCGCGGGGTCTACACGGACGCCCCCCTGGCGACGCGGCTGCGCGACGGCGAGCTGGTCTCCTCCAGCAGCCAGCCCTCCCTGATGGCGAAGATGCTGGAGAGCCTGGAGGTGCGCGACGGGGACGACGTGCTGGAGATCGGCGCGGGGACCGGCTACAACGCCGCGCTGCTGTGCCACCGGCTCGGCGAGGAGCACGTCACCACGGTGGACCTCGAAGAGGAGATCACCGAGGCGGCGCGGGCCCATCTGGCCCTGCTCGGCTACCGGCCGACGGTGGTCACCGGGGACGGGGCGCGCGGCTGCCCCGCCCGAGCCCCCTTCGACCGGGTCCTGGTGACCTGCACCCTGCCGCTGATCCCGCACGCCTGGCTGGGCCAGTGCCGGCCGGGGGCGCGGATCCTGGCGCCCCTGTCGACCGGGCTGATCGCCCTCACGGTCCGGGACGCGGACTTCGCCGAGGGCCGCTTCCTGCATACCTCCGCCTACTTCGTCCCGCTGCGCGGGGCCACGGCCTCACCGCTGCCCGCGGGGGCGACGGGGCCGCTGCACGGGGTGCCGTACGAGATGGTGGAGAACGAGCGCTTCCAGTTCCTGCTGATCCTGACCGCGGGCGTGCTGCACCCGCGCGAGGCGCTGGACCTGTGGCGCCGCGAGGGCCGGCCGCCGCGCGAGCGGTTCGGCGTCACCGTCACCGCCGAGGGCCAGTGGTCCTGGCTCGACGATCCCCAGGGGCCCTACGTGTGGCCCCTGGGGGAGGCCGTCGGATAGCGGCTAGCCGCGGCGGACGGTGATGGTGGTCCAGGCGCCGACGTGGACCCGGTCGCCGTCGGCGAGCGGGACCGGGACGTACGGCTGGATCGCTTCCTCACCGCCGTTGATGGTGGTCCCGTTGGTGGAGTTCTGGTCGACCACGGCCCAGCCGCCGTCGGGCTGCTGCACCAGTACCGCGTGCTGGTGGGAGACGCCCGGGTCCTCCGGGGGCACCGACAGGTCGACGTCCGGGGACTCGCCCGTCGAGGCGCGTCGACGGCCGATGGTGATCTGGCCGCCGGAGAGCGGGAGGTGCTGCTCCGGGGAGTACGCGGGCAGGTTGAGCCCGGCCGCCTCGGGGCCGCTGCGCTGCATCATCGCCATGAAGTACGAGCGGTCGGGGCCGATCGTCGCCGTCCAGGAGCCGGTGCCGTTCTGGGGCGGGAAAGGCTGCTGCGCCTGCTGGGGTTTCTCCGGCTGGTACTCGTGCTGCGGCGGGGCGGGCTGCTGGACCGGCTGCTGCGGGTACTCCGGCGGCGGGGGCTGCTGCTGGTAGTGCGGCTGCTGGTACTCCCGGTACTCCTGGTGCACGGGCTGCGGCTGTGCCGGCTGGGGTGGCACCGGCTGCGCCTGCGGCTGCCGCGCGGAGGCGGGGGGCGGCAGCAGCCAGTCGTCCTCGCCCTGGAGCGGCTCGGCGGGGCGGTTGACCCGCGAGGGCCGGGAGCCCTGGTAGTCGAAGTGGTCCTGGGAGTAAACCGGCTGGGGCGGCGCCGGGGGCGGCGGGGTGCCCGCGCCCGTTCCCGCACCGGTCGCCTGGCCCTGACCCGAGCTCTGGCCCTGGCCCTGGCCCGCCGCATGGCCCGGACCGCCGCCCGGACCGGCGTCCGGGGCCGAGGCATACGAGGTCGCGCTGCGCGTCAGGAAGTTGTACCGGCACTCCTCGCAGAACGGCGCCATGGCCTCGCGCGGGGTCCGGCACTGCGGGCACAACTCGGCCTGGGCGGTCGGCTCACCCGAGGTGGGAGGGTAGCCGTAGCCGTAGGAGGGCGCCGCGGGGGTGCCCGTAGGGGCAGCCATGCGGTGGCCGCAGACCTCGCACCAGTCGTCGGAGGCGGACTGGTGCCCGTTCGGGCAGGTCGGCATCGCGGCGCTTCCCCCTTCTCCCTGCGTCAAGGCGTCAGGTCTTCTCAGGTCTTCTTCACTCGGACGGTCTGCGTCGAACGCGTTTCAAGGGTCATCTCGTCGGCATCGGCGACCTTCGCCTTCAGCCGCACAGTACCCGCCACGGCATCCACGACGTCCACCACCTTCGCCAGCAGTCTGGCAGTGTCCGCGTTCCCGGAGACGCTGGCCAGCTGCACGGCACGACCCAGTTTGGCCGTGGCGCCGTTGACATCACCCATTTTGCGGGCTTCCAGCCCCTGTTGGATAGCCTGCGCGAGCTCCGCCTGCCCTGTGTAGTGCGCCACTTGCGGGCTGATGGCGGTCGAGGCGGCCAGATCGTCGGTCCACACGGCCCGCACCAGACCCTGGGCGAGCGGGGGCTGAGGCTCTCCCGACGGGCCGGGAAGCACCAGCGAGGCGCGGGCGGCCAGCATCTCCTGGCCGACGGAGGCGCCCGGCACCCGGACGCACACGTGGTACTCGCGGGACTCGTCGCCCCAGGAACCGGTCGGGTAGTCCCCGGCGCGGGGACCCGCCCCGGTGCGGCGGTCCGTGAGGTCCTGCACGGACGGCGAGACCTGCTTGACGTACTGGATCTCCACGCCGACCGGGGTCCACAGGCGCAGCGCGACGTCCGCGACCTCCTTGCCCATGGCGTTCTCCATCATGCGCGTGAAGTCCTCGGCGAGGTGGGCCGGGTCGGCGACGATGTCGGCGGAGCCGAGCAGCGCGTGCGCGACCCCGGTCACCTCCTTCACCTCCCAGTCGGTGCCCACCCCGCGGGCGTCGCAGGTGAAGCGGCCGGCACAGGCGTCGAGGGTGGCGCGCAGCACGGCCGGTTCCTCGTGTTCGTTGCGGCCGTCGGTGAGCAGGATGCCGTGCCGGATGGTGGCGGTGGACTGCCGCAGCAGGCCGTCGGCCAGCCGGAGCCAGGTGCCGATGGCGGTGCCGCCGCCCGCGCCGAGGCCGCGCAGGGCCTCCTTGGCCCGCGCGCGGGTGTCCGGACCGGCGGTGGCGAGGCGGCCCTGGCCGGGGTAGACCTCCTTCGCCACATGGGTGCCGGCGATCACGGCGAAGGCGGTGCCGTCGCGGAGGGTGTCGATCGCGGCGGCGGTGGCCTCGCGGGCGCCGCGCATCTTGTCCGGCGGGTACTCCATCGAGCCGGAGCAGTCCACCATGATCACGACGGCCGCGTCCTGGCCGAGGGAGCGGGTGGCGGTGGCGCCGCCGGTGGAGGTGACGGTCACGATGGCGTGCACGTCCCGCCCGCCCACGGGAAGGAACTCGTTCTGGTACACCTCCACGCTGAAGCGCGGGGCGCTCGGCTTGGCGAAGTTCGCCATCGACAGGACTCCTCGGGGCTGGCTGGGAGAGGGCGGGTCAGGCCTCGGTGCGCGGTTCCGTCTCCGCCCGCGCCGGTGCTTCCGGTTGCGCTTCCGCTTCGGCTTCCTGTGCTGCTTCCGGTTCCGCGGCGAAGGGCACCACGGCGACGGTGATGTTGTCGTGCCCGCCGCCGTCGAGGGCGTGACCGACCAGCACCTGCGCGCTGTGCAGGGGGCGGGCCGCGGCGTCCGCGGGGAGGATCTGGGCCATGTCCGTCGCGGACTCGGCGTAGTTCCACAGGCCGTCCGTGCAGACCACGACCACGCCGGGGTGGTCCGGCCTGAAGCTGGCCGTGTGGGGGTCGAGGTCGTAGGCGTCGGCCCCGAGCCAGCCGGTGATGGCGTGCGCGCGGACGTCGGCGTACGCCTCGGCCTCGCCCATCAGACCCGCCGCCACCATCTGCGCGGCCCAGGAGTCGTCCTCGGTGAGGCGGCGTGGCAGGGCGGCCCGGTCGTCCGGGACCCAGTAGGCGCGGCTGTCGCCGACCCAGCCGATGGTCAGGACCCCGCCGCTGACGACGGCGCCGACCAGGGTGCAGGCCGGGGCGTTCTGCGCGCCGGGGACTTCCGGGGCGAGGGCGTTCACGGCGGCGGCTGCCGCCAGGATCGCGCCGTGCATGGCCTCCGACGGGTGGGCGCCGCGGGGGAGCGCGTCGAGCAGGGCCTCGTTGGCGGCGCCGGCGGCCGCCGCCGACGCCTCGTCGGGGCGGCTCGCGGAGGACACCCCGTCGCAGACGATGGCCACGGTGGCGGCGGAGCCGTCGGGCAGCGCGGTGGCCGCGACGGCGAAGGAGTCCTCGTTGCGGTGGTGGCGCAGTCCGCGGTCGCTGACCGCGGCGACGCTGCAGAGCTCCTCCTCCAGGTGGTCGCGCTCGCGGGGCTGCGCGTGGCCGCAGTGCTCGCAGTACCCGTCGGTGTCGACGTGCCCGGCCCGGCAGGCGACGCAGGTCTTCCCGCCGTCCGCCTGCGGGGCGGCCGCGTACGGGTCCTCGGGCGCGGCCGGACCCTGCGGGGCGCCGGCGTACGGCTCCTCGGGCGCGGACGGGCCCCAGGGCGTGCCCTCGGGGGGCGTTCCGGTCCCGCCGGGGAGGTCGTGGCGGACGGGCTCCGCGCCGTACGGGGTCTCGTGCCCGGAGCCGGCGGAACCCCACGGGCCGCCGCCGGGCAGTGCGCAGGCGTCCCCGGCCAGGGTCGGGGCCTGCTCGTCGGTGCCGCCCCATCCGGGCGCGGGCACCCCGGAGAAGCCGGAGTGCGCGGCGGTGTTCCCGGCCGGGACCCCGCCCGCCGACGTCGGGACCGACACCAGGGCGGCCCCGGCCGGGTCCGCCGCGGCCGCGTACCGGGGACCCGCCGGCGCGGGTGAGCGGGACCCGCCCGCGAGGGCGGACTCCCCGGCGGCCCCGGCCCCGGGCCCGGCCCCGGGCCCGGCCACCGGGGTGACCGGGAGGGTCGGCGTCGGATCCGGGTCGGGAGGCGGCGAGGAGAGGGCGTATCCGCACACGCCGCAGAAACGGTCACCCTCTTCGAGGGGCTCCGCGCAGCCGGGGCAGCCCGACAGCCGATGCATCGACATCAATCACACCCACGTCCGGGGTCGGAAACGGTTTGCCCGCTCCACCAGTTCGATCCTCTCCTCGCCCCGCTGCGCCAGCCGGGCGAGGATGCGGTAAGAGCGCTCCAGGCCGAAGCGCAGCCCCCGCTCGTCCAGTTGAATGCCGAGCAACGAGGTCCGGCCGGGGTCGGCACCCCGGCTACCCGACAGTACCCAGTCCAGGGCCGAGCCCAGAACCTCCGTCGCCAGCCGCTCGTGCCGCTCCGGATCCAGCCCGAACCGGCGCAGCGCCTCCACCTGGTCCGACGCGGCCGAGAGATCGGCCAGCAGGGCCTCGTGAGGGGACCGGTCGCGCAGGCGTGCCCGTACGGCCGCCACCCGTGCGGCGGTGTAGTGGATCGAGGCCTCCGGCACGGACTCCAGGGTGAGCACCGCCGCCTCCCGGTCCCCGGCGGCCAGTTGCACCCGGGCCAGTCCGAAGGCCGCGCTGACGAACCCCGGATCGGTGATCCAGACCAGCCGGTAGTACTCGGCGGCGTTGTCCAGTTGCCCCAGCACCTCCGCGCACAGGCCGAGGGCCAGCTTCGGGGCGGGCTCGCCGGGGAAGGCGTCGTAGATGGCGTCGAAGGACAGGGCCGCTATCTCGTCGTCGCCGGTGGCCAGCGAGGCGATCCCGCGGGCCCACACCACCCGCCAGTCGTCCGGGTGCCGCTCCTCCAGTTCGGCCAGGGCCTCTCCGGCGACGGCCGGTTCGCCCAGTTCGAGCCGGGCGCGCAGCTCCCGCAGCCGCAGTTCGGCGGAGTCGGCCGGGGCCGAGCCGAGCGCGCCCAGCAGGTCGGCCGGGGCGGAGGCGAGGAGGCCGGCCAGGAAACCGGCGTTCGGGTCGGCCGGGTCCACCAGCGGCACCGGCAGGGCAAGTGCGGTGTCGTGCGCGTCGAGCGGGGCGGGCCCGGCCGCCGCCCGCCCGGGCCCGGCCCCCGAAGGAAGCGGAACCGGTACCGGAAGCGGGTCCGGCACCGCGCTCCCGCGGCGGGGCGTCGGCACCGCGGCGCCCGCCACGTGCGTGGCGGTGGTGCCGAGCGCGGGCACGCTCCCGGCTCCCGACGCCACCACCGGGGCGGGCGCGGAACCCCCGGCCCCGGACGGCCCCGGCGCACCCGATCCGGCCGCGCCGGCCGTCCCGGCCCCCACGGATCCGTCCGGAGCCGGAAGCGGAGCCGGCCCGGGAACCGCCGCCGCCCGGCTCCGGCGCCCCCAGATGCGGCGCGGGATCTCCCGCACGCCCAGCCGGGACACCTCCGCCCCGTCAGCATCGGCGTACAACCGGGTGTCGGGCACCCGCAGTTCCGGCCCGAACAGGGTCGACGGCTGCGGCCGCGGCCGCCCCGTCTGGAGCGCGACCACCTCCCGCAGCACACCCGTCAGCTGGTCCGCCATTTCCTGCGCGGAGGCGAACCGCCGCCCGGGATCCGGGTCGGTCGCCCGCACGAGCAGCCGGTAGAAGGACTCGTACCGGCCGAAGACCTCGATGTGCTCCGGGTCCGGCAGCGAGTCCACGAACACGTTCGTGTAGCCCTGGAAGTCGAAGGTCAGCACCGCCAGGGTGCGCGCCACCGTGTACAGGTCCGAGGCCACCGAGGGGCCCAGCTCCGCCACCTCGGGCGCCTGGTAGCCCACCGTGCCGTAGATCGCGGACTCGTCGTCGTCCATCCGCCGGACCGCGCCCATGTCGATCAGCTTCAGCTGGTCCTGCTGCTGGATGGCGTTGTCGACCTTGAAGTCGCAGTACAGCAGGTTCCTGCTGTGCAGGTGGCCGAGGGCCTCCAGCGCCTCGATCCCGTACGCGCACGCCTGTTCCACCGGCAGCGGGTCCCGCCGTCCGTCGGGCCGGCGCCGCTCGTTCGCGATCTCCTTCAGCGACTTGCCGCCCACGTACTCCATGACGATGTACCCGTCGAGCGAACCCGTCCGCTGGTCCAGGTGCTCCACGAAGTTGTAGATCCGCACGATGTTGGAGTGCTCGATCTCCGCCAGGAAGCGCCGTTCGGAGATCGCCGCCTCCATCGCGTCCTGGTCGCCGGTGTCCAGCAGGCCCTTGAGGACCACCCACCGGTTCGAGACCGCCCGGTCCGCCGCCAGGTAGACCCAGCCCAGGCCGCCGTGCGCCAGACAGCCCGCCACCTCGTACTGGCCGTGCACCACGTCACCGGCGCGCAGCTTCGGCACGAAGGAGTACGGGTGCCCGCACTTGGTGCAGAACCCCTCCGTGCGGCCCGGCCGGTCGCCGCGCGCACGGCCCACCGGCGCCCCGCAGTCCGAACGCGAGCAGAACCGCTTGCGCTCCGGCACCTCAGGGTTCTCCAGCACCGCCGCCGAAGGATCCGGACGCGGCACCTCCGGCATGGTGACCAGCCCGGCGCCCAGCCTGCTGCGCCCCGAGGACGGGGCGGAGGAGCCCGAACTGCGCACCGACACCGAACGGGTGGACGCGGCGCCCGGCAGGGACCGCGAGAGCCGCCCCGACACCGAACGGCGCGAGGACGAGGAGCGCGAGGACCGAGAGGAGCGCGCCGAGGCCGAGGAGCGGCCCGAACCGCGCGAGCCCGCCGACCCCCGGGAATCCCCGTGCCGGGCGGCGCTCGTCATCCCCGTCGGCGGCGACACCAGCTCTTCCGCGCCCGCCGCGACCGCGCCGACCGGCGCGAGCCCGCAGGTGTCGCAGTAGAGCTCCCCGCCGCCCATGTCCTCGTACGTCCCCGGGCAGCCGGGACGCACGCACGGTGTTCCGATCAGGCTCACGCGTCCTCCTCCCCCGGCCCGGCGGGCCGGTGGTCCTGCGGCAGGGGCTGCCTCGGCACCAGTGTCTCGGCCGTCGCACTCTGGTAGCGCAGGACGGCCTGCTCGGCGGCGCGCAGGTCGCACGGCGCGCTCCACAGCATCCGCCGTGCCGTGTCGTACCGCTCGATCAGCAGCGGGTCCTCCGCCATGCCGTGCCTGGCCACCTTCGCCTTGTACGCGTCCAGCCGGCCGCGCAGTTCCGCCCGCACCGCCAGCGGCGCCGTCACAGCGGTCAACGATTCGCGGGCCCGTCGGAGTTCCTCGTCGGCCCGGTCCTCCAGGGAGTCCAGCAGCGGCGACAGCCGGTGCCACTGGGACCGCCGCCGGTACTCGGCCGCCGCCGCCAACTGCTCCTGCAGGGCCGTCGGCGGACCGCTGACCGCCGGGACCTCGGACGCTGCGATCTTCGCCAGCACCTCGCCGCGCGCCGTCCGCGCCTCCGCCAGGGTCCGGTCGGCCCGCGAGAGCACGTCCCGCACACCGATCAGCCGCGCCTCCGCGTCCTGCCGCACGGTCAGCACCGCCTCCACCTCACGGCGTACGTCGTCCAGCGCGCGGGCCGCCCGGTCGTAGCGGCCGGTGTCGGGCCGGCCGCCGCCGGGGGCGGAGCTCCCCGCCACCGGGATCCAGAACCCCAGCGGGTCCGCGATCACCCGGGCGCGCAGCTCCGCCAGCTCGGCGGTGATCTCCTCCAGGTCGTCCCCCGAGGGGTGTTCGCCCGGCCGCACCCCCACCGAGTGCGCGAGCGCGCGCGTGCGGTGCAGTTCGGCGCCGAGCAGGTCGATCCGCGCGGGCAGCGCCGACCACACCGAGTCGGCGGCGACCACCACGTCCAGCGAGCCGGCGTACAGCTCGTTCATCCGGGCCACCAGCTCGGCCAGCGAGAACCGCTCCGCGAGCGCGGCGCCCCCGGCTCCGGCCCCGGCGATCACCACTCCGGGACCGCGCAGCCGCTCGGTCAGCTCGGCCAGGTCCTCCCGGGTGGGCCAGCGGCGCCGCTCCCGGATCTCCCGGGCCGCGGCGAGCGCCCCGCTGTAGGCGTCGAAGTACGTCCACAGCCGGGTGACCGCCGCGTCGGTGGCGGCCCAGCGCTCCTCGGTGACCCCGCTCAGCGCGGCGCCCTCCAGCAGCCGGCGGCCGGCGTGGTCCTGGAGGGCGAGCAGCGAGGTCTCCACCGCTTCGTGCTCCGCGCCCAGCCGCGCCAGCGCGCGGTCGACTTCGTCCCGGTCCATCACGTCCCGCCCCGTTCCCGGATGGCTCGCGTACGGCTTCGATTCCGACACCGGCCTCAGCCGTTCCGGTACTTGGGCGCGGGCGGCTGGGCCGGGCTCGGCAGCACGTTCTCGAAGTGCTTGCGGTAGGAGGTCACCCAGGGGCTCTGCTCGCCGCCCGCACGGTAGTTCTCCAGCACCTTGTTGACCCGGCGCACCAGGTCGGAGGCGTCCTTGTTCATCGCCACCCCGTAGAACTCGCGGGTGAAGGGAGCGCCGACCAGCTGCACCGACGGGTCCTGCGCCGCCTGGCCGGCGGCCAGGGCGTTGTCCGTGATGATGCCGTCCACCTCGCCCAGCTGCAGCCGCACCAGGCAGTCCAGCTGGTTGGGCACGGACACCGGCAGCGCGCCGTACGACTTGGCCTTGAGCGCCGTCTCCGCCGTGGAGCCGGCGGCCGTGCAGATCCGGCGGCCCGCCAGCGAGGCGTCGTAGCCGGTGATGTGCGAACCCTTGGGGACCAGTACCTGCTGCCCGGCCTCGAAGTAGGCCGTGGAGAAGGCCACGTCCTCCAGCCGCTTGCAGTTGATCGTCATGGTCCGCACGACGATGTCTACACGGCCCTCCTGGAGCGCCGGGATGCGCTGGCTGGTGGGGATGGCCCGGTAGATGACCGCGTCCTCCCGGCCCAGGATGTCCTTGGCTATGGCCTTGACCAGGTCGATGTCGAAGCCGTCGAGGTGGCCGTCCGGATTGCGGTACCCCCACTTGAAGCTGTTCTGGTCCACACCCGCCACCAGCTTGCCCGCCTTGCGGATCCGCTCGATCGTCGGACCGTCCAGACCGGACGGGGCCAGGCTGGCCTCCGGGTCCTGGCAGGTGTCGGCCGGGACGAAGGGGGCCGCCGCCATCGTGGCCGGCTCCTGGACCGCGGTACGGTGCGCGGTGCCCGGCGAGGTCCTGGCCAGCGGCAGCAGCACCGACGCCGCCGTCACCGCGCAGGCGGCGGCCATCGCGGTGACCCCGCCCCAGCCGCGCAGCCGGTGCGCGGCCCGCCGCGGCCGGACCGCCCCGGGCGCCCCGG
>NZ_JBGWAB010000025.1:0-78213 GCF_041862025.1 Streptomyces sp. AB3(2024) | reverse complement strand
CCGCCCGCGCGGCGAGGGCGAGCCGGCGCCCGGACCGGCGCCCGAGCGGCCCGCGCCGGGTGCCCGGTGAGGGCCCGGTCCGCGTGGGGCGTGCGGGCGGCCGCCGCCCTGCTCACCCTCGCGGGACTCGGCCACACCCTGTGGACCGGAGTCGCCGACCCCGGCGTGGCCCTCGCCTTCGGCATCCTGATCACCGTGGGGGAACTGGCCCGGCACGACCACCGCGACCCCGCCGGGCACGTCCCGGGCGAGGAGCGCCGGCCCGCGCCGCTCGGCTTCGCCGCGGCCCTCGCGTACGCCCTGCTCGGCCAGAACGCCGGGCACCCCACCCAGCACGGGGTCCTGCAGACCGTCGCCGTCGTCGTCGCGGCAGCCCTGGCCGGGGTGGTGCCGCACGTCGCCCGGGGCCGCGGGCCGGCCCTGGACCACGTGGCCCGCCGGGTCCTGACCGTGGCCTTCGCCGCCGCCTGCTTCCAGCCCCTCCACCACTCCGGGCGGCTGGGGCAGTGGCTCGGGCAGGGCCCGTACCTCGTCCTGTTCCTGGTGCTCCTGCTCGGCCTGACCGCCCTGTGCGACGCCGTCCTCGCCGCAGCGTCGGCCCGGTCCCGCACCGGATGGCCCTACGGGCCGCTGCTGCGCGACGAGCTGCGCGCCCGGCTCGGCATCGGCGCCGCGATCTGCGCCACCGGGGTCGTCATGCCCCTCGGCGTGGCCGTGGCGGGCCTGTGGGCGCTGCCCGTCTTCAGCGTGCCGCTGCTGCTGACCCAGATGTCCTTCCACCGGATCACCGCGATCCGCACCACCTACCGCCAGACCATCACCTCCCTGGCGCGGGCCACCGAGATCGCCGGCTACACCCCACCGGGGCACTCCCGCCGGGTCGCGGCCCTCAGCTGCGCCGTCGGCCGGGAGCTCGGGTTCTCCGAGCGGGAGCTCACGGTGCTGGAGTACGCCGCCCTGATGCACGACATCGGGCAGCTCTCGCTGGTCGACCCGGTGCCCTCCGGCGCCACCGCCGCCCTGCCCGCCGAAGAGGCCCGCCGGATCGCCGGGCTGGGCGGCGAGGTGGCCCGCCAGACCGGGGTGCCGCCCGAGGTCGCGGTGATCGTGGAGCGGCAGGCGGACCCGTACCGGGACCAGCCCGTCGCCGCCCGGATCGTGCGCGCGGTGAACGCGTACGACGACCTGGTGGGCGGGAACCGTCACCCGGGCGGCTCACTGGCGGCCCTGGAGCAGCTCCGGCTGGGCACCGGGCACGATTACCAGCCCGAGGTCGTGGAGTCCTTGGCGAGGGTTCTGGCCAGGGGCGGGCGGGGCGGAGTCGTCCCCGTCCCACCGGGGTAACCCATGGGTAATGAGCGGCCGTCCGAGCGGGCATGGTTGGATGCAGTAGGAGTGTCCGTGAGGGTGTCCGCAAGGCTGCACCGTTGGACCGGCAGGCGGGAATCGTGAGGATCTTCGGGAAGGTACGGCATCGGCCCTCCGCTTCGTGGCGGCAGGCCACCGACCGCGCGTTCACGCTGATCGGCGACGGTCGGTACGAGGACGCGGGCGCACTGCTGACCAGGGCGGCGGATCTGGAGCCCTGGCTGTCCGAGTCCTGGTTCAACCTGGCCCTGCTCCACAAGTTCCGGCACGACTGGGAGCAGGCGCGGGCCGCCGGGCTGCGCGCCGTGGCCCTGCTGGACCGCGAGAGCGGCGCCCCGGACTGGTGGAACGTGGGGATCGCCGCGACCGCCCTCCAGGACTGGCCGCTGGCCCGCCGGGCCTGGCAGGCGTACGGGCTGAGGGTGCCCGGCGACCCGCACAGCACCGCCGGGACGGGCGAGCCGGTCGGCATGGAGCTCGGCAGCGCCGCCGTACGGCTGTCGCCCGAGGGCGAGGCCGAGGTCGTGTGGGGCCGCAGGCTCGATCCGGCCCGGATGGAGGTCCTGTCCATTCCGCTTCCCTCCTCGGGACGGCGCTGGGGCGAGGTCGTCCTGCACGACGGCGTCCCGCACGGCGAGCGGATCACCGCGGCCGGCCCCTCGTACCCGGTCTTCGACGAGATCGAGCTGTGGGCCCCCTCCCCGGTGCCGACCTGGGTGGTGCTGCTGGAGGCGGCCACCGAGGCCGACCGTGACGCCCTGGAGCAGCTGGCCTCCGACGCCGGCTTCGCCGCCGAGGACTGGTCCTCGTCCGTCCGGCTGCTGTGCCGGACCTGCTCGGAGAGCGCGATGCCCAGCGGCGAGGGCGAGGGGGACCGCCTGGACCCCCACGACCACAGCGAACCGGGCCATCCGGGCCCGCTCGGCCACCGCACGGCCGGGTCCGGCTCCCTGTGGGTACCCGAGCGCGAATGCGGCATCGCGGCGCCCGCCGGTCTGGTGCGCGGACTGCTCGACGGATGGGTCGCGGACAGCCCGGACAGCCGCGAGTGGCGGGATCTCGAAGAAGTCTGCTGACCCCGGGCCGTAGGCTGTACGGGCACACCACGGACTTGAGGGAAGGCGTACGGCGGACATGGCGCAGCAGGAGAACCAGGTGACCCCGATCGACGACGAGGGCTACGTCGTGGACACCGAGGACTGTGAGGCGCGCGAGCTCGCCCACCGCGAGCGCGGTACCTCCCGTCCCATCACGGTGGTCGGCAACCCGGTGCTGCACCGGGAGTGCAAGGACGTCACCGAGTTCGGCGAGGAGCTCGCGCAGCTGATCGACGACATGTTCGCCAGCCAGAAGACCGCCGAGGGCGTGGGCCTGGCCGCGAACCAGATCGGCGTGGACGCCAAGGTCTTCGTCTACGACTGCCCGGACGACGACGGCAAGCGGCACACCGGTTACGTGGTCAACCCGAAGCTGGTGGAACTGCCGGCCGCCGGCCGCGTGCTGGACGACTCCAACGAGGGCTGCCTCTCGGTCCCGACCGCGTACGCGCCCCTGGCCCGCCCGGACTACGCCGAGGTGACCGGCCAGGACGCCCAGGGCAACCCGGTCAAGCTCCGCGGCACCGGCTACTTCGCGCGCTGCCTCCAGCACGAGACGGACCACCTGTACGGGTACCTGTACATCGACCGCCTCTCCAAGCGCGAGCGCAAGGACGCCCTGCGGCAGATGGAAGAGGGCACCCCCCGCTACCCGGTCGTCCCGAACGACTGATCCCGTACGGGACGCACCCACGACGAAGGCCCCGCCCCGGTATCCGGGGCGGGGCCTTCGTGCGGGGCCGTGCGGTGCGAAGGGCGCGGGGACTAGAAGTCCTCGTCCAGGTCGACCGTGCCCTCGACCGCGACCTGGTAGGCCGACGGGCGGCGCTCGAAGAAGTTCGTCAGCTCCTGGACGCCCTGGAGCTCCATGAACGAGAACGGGTTCTGCGAGCCGTACACCGCCGGGAAGCCGAGGCGGACCAGGCGCTGGTCCGCGACGCACTCCAGGTACTCGCGCATCGACTCGGTGTTCATGCCCGGCAGGCCGTCACCACACAGGTCGCGGCCGAACTGCAGCTCCGCCTCGACGGCCTCCTTCAGCATGTCGGTGACCTGCTGCTGGAGTTCGTCGTCGAAGAGCTCCGGCTCCTCCTTGCGGACGGTGTCGATGACCTCGAAAGCGAAGCTCATGTGGGCGCTCTCGTCGCGGAACACCCAGTTGGTGCCGGTGGCCAGGCCGTGCAGCAGGCCGCGCGAGCGGAACCAGTACACGTACGCGAAGGCGCCGTAGAAGAACAGGCCCTCGATGCACGCGGCGAAGCAGATGAGGTTCAGCAGGAAGCGACGGCGGTCGGCCTGCGTCTCCAGCCGGTCCAGCTTCTCGACCTCGTTGATCCACTTGAAGCAGAACTGCGCCTTCTCGCGGATCGACGGGATCTCCTCGACGGCGTCGAAGGCGGCCGCGCGGTCGTCCGGGTCGGGCAGGTAGGTGTCGAGCAGCGTCAGGTAGAACTGGACGTGCACGGCCTCCTCGAAGAGCTGGCGCGACAGGTACAGGCGCGCCTCCGGGGAGTTGATGTGCTTGTACAGGGTCAGGACGAGGTTGTTCGAGACGATCGAGTCGCCCGTCGCGAAGAACGCGACCAGACGGCCGATCATGTGCTGCTCGGCCGGCGTCAGCTTCGCGAGGTCGGCGACGTCCGAGTGCAGGTCGACTTCCTCGACCGTCCACGTGTTCTTGATCGCGTCCCGGTAGCGCTCGTAGAAGTCCGGGTAGCGCATGGGGCGCAGGGTCAGTTCGAAGCCCGGGTCGAGCAGGTTCTTCTTCTTGTCGGTGGTGCTCATTACTGGCAGGCCTCGCAGGACTCGGGGTTCTCAAGGGAGCAGGCCAGCGCCTCGGCGTCGACGGCCTGCGGGAGGGGGGTGGCGGTGGCCGGGACGGCGCTGCCGGAGGCGGCGCGGGCGATCTTCGTCGCCGGGCGGGACCGCAGGTAGTACGTGGTCTTCAGACCCTGCTTCCAGGCGTACGCGTACATCGAGCTGAGCTTGCCGATGGTGGGCGTCTCCAGGAACAGGTTCAGCGACTGCGACTGGTCCAGGAACGGGGTGCGGGCGGCCGCCATGTCGATCAGGCCGCGCTGCGGGATCTCCCACGCCGTGCGGTACAGCTCGCGCACCTCGGCCGGGATCCAGCCGAAGCCCTGCACGGAGCCGCTGGACTCGCGCAGCGCCTCACGGGTCTGCGCGTCCCACACGCCGAGCTGCTTGAGCTCCTCCACCAGGTAGCCGTTGACCTGGAGGAATTCGCCTGACAGGGTCTCGCGCTTGAAGAGGTTGGAGACCTGCGGCTCGATGCACTCGTAGACGCCCGCGATGGAGGCGATCGTCGCCGTCGGGGCGATGGCGAGCAGCAGGGAGTTGCGCATGCCGGTCTTCGCGATGCGGGCGCGCAGGGCGTTCCAGCGCTCCGGCCAGTTCAGCTCGACGTCGAAGTGGTCGGGGTGCAGCACGCCGCGGGCGGTGCGGGTCTGCTCCCAGGCCGGGAGGGGGCCGCTGCGCTCGGCGAGGTCGCAGGAGGCCTCGTAGGCGGCCAGCATGATGCGCTCGGAGAGCTTGGTGGACAGGGCCTTCGCCTCGGGGGAGTCGAAGGGCATCTTCAGCTTGAAGAAGACGTCCTGCAGGCCCATCGCGCCCAGGCCCACCGGCCGCCAGCGGGAGTTGGAGCGGCCCGCCTGCTCGGTCGGGTAGAAGTTGATGTCCACCACGCGGTCGAGGAAGGTCACGGCCGTGCGGACGGTCTCGTCCAGGCGCTCCCAGTCGATGTCCCCGTCCACCACGAAGGCGCCCATGTTGACCGAGCCGAGGTTGCAGACGGCCGTCTCGCCGTCGTTGGTGACCTCGATGATCTCGGTGCAGAGGTTGGAGGAGTGGACGACGGTGCCCGGCTCGGCGGTCTGGTTCGCCGTGCGGTTGGAAGCGTCCTTGAAGGTCATCCAGCCCTGGCCGGTCTGCGCGAGGGTGCGCATCATCCGGCCGTACAGGTCGCGGGCGGGCATGGTCTTGCGGGCCAGGCCCGACGCCTCGGCCTTGCGGTAGGCGGCGTCGAACTCGTCGCCCCAAAGGTCCACCAGTTCGGGGACGTCGGCCGGGGAGAACAGCGACCAGTCGGCGTCGGCGTTGACGCGGCGCATGAACTCGTCCGGCACCCAGTGGGCCAGGTTCAGGTTGTGGGTGCGGCGCTGGTCCTCACCGGTGTTGTCGCGGAGCTCCAGGAACTCCTCGATGTCCGCGTGCCAGGTCTCCAGGTAGACGGCGGCGGCGCCCTTGCGGCGGCCGCCCTGGTTCACGGCGGCGACGGAGGCGTCGAGGGTCTTCAGGAACGGCACGATGCCGTTGGAGTGGCCGTTGGTGCCGCGGATCAGGGAGCCGCGGGCCCGGATGCGGGAGTACGACAGGCCGATGCCGCCGGCGTGCTTGGAGAGGCGGGCGACCTGGTGGTAGCGGTCGTAGATCGAGTCCAGCTCGTCCAGCGGGGAGTCCAGCAGGTAGCAGGAGGACATCTGCGGGTGGCGGGTGCCGGAGTTGAAGAGCGTGGGGGAGGACGGCAGGTAGTCCAGGCGGCTCATCAGCCGGTAGAGGGAGGCGACTTCCTCGACGGCCTGGACGGTGTCGTTCTCGGCGAGGCCGCAGGCCACGCGCAGCATGAAGTACTGCGGGGTCTCGATCACCTGACGGGTGATCGGGTGGCGCAGCAGGTAGCGGCTGTGCAGGGTGCGCAGGCCGAAGAAGCCGAAGCGGTCGTCCGCGCCCTCGGCGAGCGCGTGCTCGACCAGGGAGTTCAGACGGGCCGCGTGGAGGGCGACGAACTCGGCGGTGCGGTCCGCGATCAGGCCCTCGCGGTGGCCGACGGCGACGGACTCGGCGAAGGAGCCCGAGCCCTGGCCCGCGGCCTCGTCGGCGACGGCCAGCGTCAGCAGGCGGGCGGCGAGGCGGGAGTACGCCGGGTCCTCGGAGATCAGGCCCGCGGAGGCCTCGGTGGCCAGCCCCCGCAGCTCGGCCTCGTCCGCGACGGCGCTGCGCCCGCGCAGGGCGGCGGCGGCGACCCGGCCCGGGTCGGTGTCGGGGAGGTCGACGGTCAGCTCGGTGAGAGTACGCAGCAGCGCGGCCCCCGGGCCTTCGGTGGTGTCGCCAGAAGTGGACTCGGCGCGCGGTGCAGAAGGCGCGATGGTCACGGCGGGAGCTCTCCCTCGCTCGGCCCGGTCATCGGCGGGGGCGCGGGCGGGCGCATGCGGGCGCACGGGAAGGCGCGACGTGCCGCACGGCGTCCACCGGCCCAACCGCGAGGCCCGGACGTGTCTCTACCCGGTTCGGTCGATCCGGGCGCGCTGCCGGCAGGTCCTCGGACTTGCGGAATGCACCAATGGGTGCACGTCATACCGTTGCGGGACAGTTCCGGATTCACACCGGATTCCCCTGCGGCGACAGCGAGGATGAGCATACATGTGGGGGCGCCCCGATGCGTGACCCCCCACATGTTGTGTCGGCACCTTGCTGAGCGTGGTGTTACAGCTCCAGCCGGTACGTGAGCAGGGTCAGCGCGGGGATCGGCGCCCAGTCCCGCTCCGGAGTGCGTACGAATCCCAGGCGGGCGTAGATCCGCTGGGCGCCGAGCATGGCGGGCTGGGTGGACAGCACCAGCGCCGACACCCCGTCCAGGGCCCGCGCCCGGTCGACGCAGGCCCGCACCAGCGCCTCCCCGACCCCCGCCCCGCGCGCCTCGGCGGCCACGGCCAGCATCCGGAACTCGGCCTCGCCGGGGCCCGCGATGTCGGCGAGGGGGCTCCCGGGTGCGGCGAACGTCACTCCTCCGAGCACCTCGTGGTCCCGCGCGGCGACGATCACCTCCCCGTGTCCGGCCCGGCCGGCGACGTCCCGCAGGACGTTCAGGTAGTGGTCGTCCTCGTTCGGGTCGAGCAGACCGTCCCCGGTGTAGGCCCGGCCGGTGATCTCCCCGAGCCGCTCGTACTCGACGGGCAGCGCCGCCCTGATCTCGATGTCCATGCCGTCGAGTGTGCGCCACGCGTGACGGTGCCCGGCGCTATCGTCGAACCGGCACCGTCGAGGAAGGCGAGCGAGGCCTGACCGTGATGACCGACCGGCCCCACATGACGCCCGAAGTGTTCGAACACCTCGCCCGGATGGCAGCCCGTGAGGAAGAGGGGCTGCGACTGGAATTCATCGGTGGGGTGCTGAGGAGCAGGGCGATGACGGACGGGGACCACGGGCGGATCATCCAGTGGTTGACGCGGATCTGCATCCAGCACCACCCGGGGCTCCGGCTGCACCCGGGGCAGGGAATCAAGGCGGAGCGGTACCGGCAGGGCCGTGCCATTCCGGACGGCGTACTGGCGCACGAGGACGCGTTCGTCGGGCAGGGTGACTGGGTGGACCCGGGCCCGATCCTGATGGCCGTCGAGGTGACCTCGTGGAACTCCGGCACCGAGCGGCGAGACCGGATCGAGAAGCCGCGCGCCTACGCGGAGACCGGCATCTCCGTCTACCTGCTCGTCGATCGGCTCAAATGCCGGCTTCTCGTCCACAGTGACCCGGACGGCGCCCGCTACGAGACCGTACGTACGGTGCCGTTCGGCAGGGAAGTCCGGCTCCCGGACCCCGTAGGCATCACCCTGGACACCGAGCCCCTCAAGGACTGGGTGCGCTGACCCGCGGTGCGTGAAGGGCTCCGCCGGTAACCGGCGGAGCCCTTCACGCGTGGTCAGCAGCAGCGGAAGCCCTCGCGGGGGTCCGCCTCGCGGGCGTCGGTGCGGGCCCGCTCGAAGGCGCGCCGGGTCATGACCTCGGCGTCCGGGTCGTGGGAGCGGGCGTGGGCGACGTACCGGTCGTACGCGGCCTCCCCGGAGAACTCCCGGACGTAGAACCGCGCCTTGGCCAGCGCCGCGCGGACCCCGCTCATGCCACGGGCTCCTTGACCCGGCCGCCGCCCGAGTCGAGGCCGGCCGCCGCGAGCTCGGCCTTCTCCTCGGCGGAGGCCAGCAGGCCGGCCGGGGCGACGATCTTCGATTCGGTCCACGGCACCTCGGAGAGCCGTACGGAGTCCGGGTCGGCGACGGCCTTGAGGCAGGTCCGGGCCGCGTCGGCCAGCACGATCAGGATCAGGACGGCGAACAGCACCGACAGGACGCCGTCGACCGTGGCGTTGGTGACCACGGTGTGCATGTCGTCCATGCTCTTGGCGGGCGGCAGCACCTTCCCCGCGTCGATGCCGGTCTGGTACTTGTCGCGCTGGGCGAAGAAGCCGACCTTCACGTCATCGGAGAAGATCTTCTGGTAGCTCGCGGTGAGGGTGACGGCCACGTCCCAGGCGAGCGGAACCCCGGTGACCCAGGCCCACTTGAGCCGCCCCGACTTCACCAGCAGCGTGGTGCACACGGCCAGGGCCACCGCGGCGAGCAGCTGGTTCGCGATCCCGAACAGCGGGAAGAGCTGGTTGATGCCGCCCAGCGGGTCCTTCACGCCGACCCACAGGAAATAGCCCCAGCCGCCGACCACGATCGCGCTGGCCAGCCAGACGCCCGGCTTCCAGCTGACGTCCTTGAAGGACTTGTGCACGTTGCCGAGGGTGTCCTGGAGCATGAACCGCCCGACGCGGGTCCCCGCGTCGACCGTGGTCAGGATGAAGAGGGCCTCGAACATGATGGCGAAGTGGTACCAGAACGCCTTCATGCCGGATCCGCCGATGACGGAGGAGAAGATCTCCGACATCCCGAGTGCGAAGGTCGGCGCGCCACCCGTACGGGACAGCAGGCTCGCCTCCTCCACGTCCTTCGCGGCCTGCGCGAGGGCGTCCGGGGTGATGGCGAAGCCGAAGTGGGTGACGGCCTCGGAGGCGGTCTGGACGGTGGTGCCGATGACCCCGGCGGGGGAGTTGACCGCGAAGAACAGGCCGGGCTCGATGATGCACGCGGCGATCACGGCCATGATCGCGACGAAGGACTCGGTGAGCATCGCGCCGTAGCCGATGACCCGGACCTGGGTCTCCTTCTGGATCATCTTCGGGGTGGTGCCGGAGGCGACCAGCGAGTGGAAGCCGGACAGCGCCCCGCAGGCGATGGTGATGAAGACGAAGGGGAACATCGAGCCGGCGAAGACGGGGCCGTCGCCGCGCGTGGCGAAGTCGGTGACCGCGGGCATCTTCAGCGTCGGGACCGCGACGACCACGCCGACCGCCATCAGCGCGATCGTGCCCACCTTCATGAAGGTGGACAGGTAGTCGCGCGGTGCGAGCAGCAGCCACACCGGCAGCACCGAGGCGATGAAGCCGTAGACGATCATCCAGATGACCAGGGTCTCCTTCTCCAGGGTGAAGAACTCCGCCCAGGAGGACTCGGCGACCCAGCCGCCCGCGACGATGGCGAGGAGCAGCAGCGCCACACCGATGACGGAGACCTCGGTGACCCGGCCCGGCCGCAGGACGCGCAGGTAGACGCCCATGAAGAGGGCGATCGGGATGGTCATGCCGATGGAGAAGACGCCCCACGGTGAATGCGCCAGGGCGTTGACGATGACGAGCGCGAGCACGGCCAGCAGGATGATCATGATGGCGAACACGGCGAGGAGGGCGGCGGCTCCGCCGACCGGGCCGATCTCGTCCCGGGCCATCTGGCCGAGCGAACGGCCGTCGCGCCGCGTGGAGAAGAACAGCGTCACCATGTCCTGCACGCCGCCGGCGAAGATGACGCCCGCGACGATCCAGATCGTGCCGGGCAGGTAGCCCATCTGTGCGGCGAGCACCGGGCCGACCAGCGGGCCCGCGCCGGCGACGGCGGCGAAGTGGTGGCCGAAGAGCACGCGCCGGTCGGTGGGGTGGAAGTCGACACCGTTGTCGAGGCGTTCGGCCGGAGTGGCCCGGGTCCTGTCCACCTTCAGCACGCGATGCGCGATGAACCGCGCGTAGAAGCGGTAGGCGATGGCGTACGAGCCCAGTGCGGCGGCGAGCAGCCAGGCGGCCGAGATCTCCTCGCCCCGGGAGAGCGCCAGCACGCCCCAGCCGACGGCCCCTACGAGGGCCACGCCCAGCCATGTCGCCAGGGACCGGGGGGAGAGCCTTCCCGTCGGTGAGGGCGAGCCCGGCCCGTCGCCGGGGCTCGCCGCGCCTCTCGGGTCCGGAGCCCGATCTGTCCGTGTTGCTTCCGGTTCCGCCATGATCCTCGTCCCCTCGTTGATCATCTGCCGAGCGCAGGGAATCTACGGGGACCCGACCGGTGGACGTAAGTCCCCGTCCGTATAGCGGTACGAGGTTCCACCGGAGGCCGAACCGGAGTCAACCGTCTTCTACAAGGCGGGGCGCTGAAGGCGGGCCACGAACTTGTAACGGTCGCCGCGGTACACCGATCGCACCCATTCGACCGGTTCGCCGTCGGCGTCCAGCGAATGGCGGGAGAGCATCAGCATCGGCAGGCCGACGTCGGTGCCGAGCAGTCCGGCCTCGCGCGGGGTGGCCAGCGAGGTCTCGATGGTCTCCTCGGCCTCCGCAAGCCGTACGTCGTACACCTCGGCGAGCGCGGTGTAGAGGGAGGTGTACTTGGCCAGCGAACGGCGCAGCGCGGGGAAGCGCTTGGCCGAAAGGTGCGTGGTCTCGATGGCCATCGGCTCGCCGCTCGCCAGGCGCAGCCGCTCGATGCGCAGGACCCGGCCGCCGGTGGCGATCTTGAGGAGTCCGGCGAGGGTGTCGTCCGCGGTCACGTAGCCGATGTCCAGGAGCTGGGAGGTCGGCTCCAGGCCCTGCGCCCGCATGTCCTCCGTGTACGAGGAGAGTTGGAGGGGCTGCGAGACCTTCGGCTTCGCCACGAAGGTGCCCTTGCCCTGGATGCGCTCCAGCCGGCCCTCGACCACGAGCTCCTGCAGGGCCTGCCTGACGGTGGTCCGGGAGGTGTCGAACTCGGCCGCGAGCGTGCGCTCGGGCGGCACGGGCGTGCCGGGCGGCAGCGTCTCGGTCATGTCGAGCAAGTGCCGCTTGAGTCGGTAGTACTTGGGCACACGCGCCGTGCGAGTGGCCGCCCCGCCTTCCGGCTCCGTGGTCGCCCCTTCGGTGGCCATCGCCGCCCGCCTTCCCGACTCCAGTTTCGCTGCCGTCACCGGCTCCTCCGATATGTGCGGTCACATGGTGACACGGGTGGGAGGACAGGCCTCCTCCCTCCCCCAGGTGTCGGTCCGATAACGGACCGAGCACCCGCTCATTAGACCCTTGACACCCCTAAAGGTCTAGGCCAAGCTCCGGTTACTGGTCTACACCAATATGGATCGGATCCCGGCCCCACGGGCAGTACTTGGTACGTACGTCACCGCGGCGGGCGAGGGAAGTTGCAGGCAGCATCCCTGAGGAGGGTGGCGTGAAGCGCAAGCTCATTGCGGCGGTCGGTGTCGTGGGCATGATGGTCGGTGTCGCGGCGTGCGGCAACGGTGGCGACGACAAGCCGAAGGCCGACGCGTCGGGTGGCGCCAAGGAGATCACCGTCTGGGTGATGGACGGCTCCGCACCGAAGGCCTGGCTCGAAGAGGTCAACAAGCAGTTCTCGGCCAAGCACCCCGGCGTGACGGTGAAGGTCGAAGAGCAGAAGTGGACCGGCATCCAGGAGAAGGTCACCACCGCCCTCTCCGAGAACACCCCGCCGGACGTCCTTGAGCTCGGCAACACCCAGACCGTCGGCTACGCGGTCACCGGCGGCCTCGCCGACCTGTCCGGCGACAAGTCCAAGCTCGGCGCCGACGCCTGGTCGAAGGGCATGCTGTCCTCCGCCGAGGTCGACGGCAAGCTCTACGCCGCTCCCTGGTACGCCGCCAACCGCGTCGTCATCTACGACAAGAAGGCCTACGAGAAGGCCGGCATCACCGCCCCCAAGACCCGTGACGAGTGGGTCGCCGGTCTGGAGAAGCTGAAGGCCTCCGACCCGGCCGCGCAGCCGATCTACCTGCCCGGCCAGAGCTGGTACATCCTCGCCGGCTTCGTCTGGGACGAGGGCGGCGACCTCGCCGTCAAGGACGGCGGCAAGTGGAAGGGCCAGCTGAGCACCCCGCAGGCCGCCTCCGCGATGGACTTCTACAAGAAGCTCCAGTCCTACTCCACCGCCCCCAAGGACAAGGACGAGGCCACCCCGCAGCAGTCCACCGACATCGTCCCCAAGGGCGGCGTCTCGTCCTGGATCGGTCTCGGCTGGGAGGCCCAGGGCGCGCTGAAGGCCCTGAAGGACGCCGGCAAGGAAGGCGACTTCGGCTACTTCCCGATCCCGGGCAAGACCGCCGACAAGCCGGGCTCCGTCTTCCTCGGCGGCTCGAACCTCGCCGTGGCCGAGCGCTCCAAGAACAAGGAGCTCGCCAAGGAGTGGCTCGCCCTCGCCGCCGGCAAGGAGCAGATGACCAAGTACGCCGCCGCCACCGAGGGCGCCCTGCTCCCGAACCAGGCCGCCGCCAACTTCGCCGCCGCCCCCGGCTCCTTCGCGGAGTCCATGGCCAAGGCCGCCCTCTCCGGCAAGATCACCCCGGTCACGGCCGGCTGGGCGAACGTCGAGACCGAGCCGAACCCCATCAAGGAGTTCATGACCAAGGTCCTGAAGGGTGAGGACGCCGCCAAGGCGGGCGCGGACGCGGACAAGGAAATCGCGAACCGCATCAACAAGTAGTACCGCCCCGCAGTACCCGCCGTACCCGCAGCACCCAGCAGTGTGATCGCACCGGGGGGTGCGGCAGGCGCCCCGCAGCGCCTGCCGCGCCCCCGGTCGCGCATTTGACTCCACAGTCAACCGCGAGGAAGCCCAGACATGACCGTGCACTCCCAGGGAGCGGCGACCAGCGCTCCACAGGACGCACCACCGAAGTCCGCCGGCCTGCCGCCGAAGGCGCCCGCCGCCCCGGCCGGCCCCAGTCAACCGTCTCCTCGCGGGGGCAGAAGGCAGCTCCCCACGGGGTGGCTGCCGTACCTGCTGATCGCACCGGCGGTGCTCAGTCTCGCGGTTCTGCTCGTCTACCCGCTGATCAAGAACGTGATCCTGTCCTTCCAGGACATCAACAAGATCGAGTTCATCCAGCGCAAGTACCCCTCCGCGGGCTTCGACAACTACACCCAGCTGCTCGGCGACTCGAACTTCTGGACCGTCGTCCTGCGCAGCTTCGGCTTCACCCTCGCCAACGTCATCCTGATCATGGCGATCGGCAGCCTCATCGGCCTCCTGCTGAACAAGCTCGGCAAGAAGATGCGCCTGGTCCTGTCGATGGCCCTGGTGATGGCCTGGGCCATGCCGATCGTCGCCTCCGTCCAGGTCTTCTACTGGCTGTTCGACGAGCAGTTCGGCGTGATGAACTGGGTGATGCGCACCGCCGGCTTCTCCGGCTACGAGCAGCACAACTGGTTCGAGACCGGCCTGTCCACCCTGACGATCGTCACCGTCCTCGTGGTCTGGGGCTCCATCCCCTTCGTCGCCCTCAACATGTACGCCGCGCTGACCACCGTCGGCGCCGAACTGTACGAGGCCGCCCGCATGGACGGCGCCAACGGCTGGCAGACCTTCTGGAAGGTCGTCTTCCCGCAGCTCAAGCCCTTCTTCCTGATCACCACCTTCCTTGAGGTGATCTGGGTCTTCAAGGCCTTCACCCAGGTCTACGCGATGAACAAGGGCGGCCCCGACCGCGCGTCCGAGATCCTCCCGGTCTTCGCCTTCGTCGAGGGCCAGAGCCAGTCCCACTACGGTCTCGCCGCCGCGATCTCCGTCCTGACGATCCTGATCCTGATCGTCATCATGTCCTTCTACTTCCGCCTGATCCTGAAGCAGGAGGAGGAGCAGTGAGCACCACCACCGCCCCGAAGCCGGCCCAGACCACCCCGTCCGCACAGCCCGCCCAGCGGCTGCGCACCCGCGGGCCGCTGCGCCCCGGGACCGTCGCCAAGAACCTCGGCGCCCTGCTGCTGGCCCTGCTCTTCCTCTTCCCGGTCTACTGGATGTTCTCCTCGGCGCTGAAGCCGTCGAGCGAGATCCTCACCAAGGACCCGGTGTTCGTCTTCACCCCGACGACGGAGAACTTCGAGAAGGCCACCGGGGTCGACAACTTCTGGACGTACGTGACGAACAGTCTCGTCGTCACCGTCAGCGCGGTCCTGCTGGCCCTGCTCGTCGCCCTCGCCGCGAGCTTCGCGATCGCCCGCATGAAGTTCCGCGGCCGCAAGGGCATGGTCCTGGCCGTGATGATGGCGCAGATGGCCCCCTGGGAGGTCATGGTCATCGCGATGTACATGATCCTGCGTGACGCCGAGATGCTGAACAGCCTCCCGATGCTCACCGCGATCTACTTCGTGATGGTCCTCCCCTTCACCATCTGGACCCTGCGCGGCTTCATCGCCGCCGTCCCGGTGAGCCTGGAGGAAGCCGCCCAGATCGACGGCTGCACCCGCGGCCAGGCCTTCCGCAAGGTGATCTTCCCGCTGCTGGCGCCCGGTCTGATGTCCACCTCGCTCTTCGGCTTCATCACCGCCTGGAACGAGTTCGCGATGGTCCTGATCCTGAACAAGGACAAGACCGCGCAGACCCTGCCGCTGTGGCTGACCCAGTTCAAAACCGCCTTCGGCAACGACTGGGGCGCCACCATGGCCGCGTCCTCGCTGTTCGCCGTCCCGGTCCTGCTGATCTTCATCTTCCTCCAGCGCAAGGCCGTCGGCGGCATGACCGCCGGCGCCGTGAAGGGATAACGGCCCATGACTGTCCTTGCGCACCGAACGGACACCCTCACCCGCGACGCCCTCGCCGTCCTCCAGCCCGGCTTCGAGGGCACCACCGCCCCCGCCTGGGTGCTGCGCCGGGTCGGCGAAGGCCTCACCGCCGTGGGCCTCTTCGGCCGCAACATCGCCTCCGCGGAGCAGCTCGCCGCCCTGACCGCGCAACTGCGCGCCGAACGGGACGACGTCCTCGTCGCCATCGACGAGGAGGGCGGGGACGTCACCCGCCTGGAGGTCCGGGGCGGCTCGTCCTTCCCCGGCAACCTCGCGCTCGGCGCCGTCGACGACACCGCCCTGACCCGCGAGGTCGCCCGGGAACTGGGGCGCCGCCTCGCCGAGTGCGGGGTCAACCTCAACTGGGCGCCGTCCGCTGACGTCAACTCCAACCCCGACAACCCGGTCATCGGCGTCCGCTCCTTCGGCGCCGACACCGCTCTGGTGGCCCGGCACACCGCCGCCTACGTCGAGGGCCTCCAGGACGCCGGGGTCGCCGCCTGCACCAAGCACTTCCCGGGCCACGGCGACACCAATGTCGACTCCCACCACGCCATGCCCCGCATCGACGTGGACCTGGACACCCTCCAGGTCCGCGAACTGGTCCCGTTCAAGGCGGCCATCGAGGCCGGTACCAGGGCCGTGATGAGCGCGCACATCCTGGTGCCCGCCCTCGACCCGACCCGCCCGGCCACGCTCAGCCCGCAGATCCTGACCGGTCTGCTGCGCAAGGAGCTCGGCTACGAGGGCCTCATCGTCACCGACGGCATGGAGATGAACGCCATCGCCGGGACGTACGGCATCGAGCGCGGCTCGGTGCTGGCCATCGCCGCCGGCGCCGACGCGATCTGCGTCGGCGGGGGACTGGCCGACGAGGCGACCGTCCTGAGCCTGCGGGACGCCCTCGTGGCCGCCGTACGCGAGGGCACGCTGCCGGAGGAGCGGCTCGCCGACGCCGCCGCCCGGGTGCGTGCCCTCGCCGAATGGACCCGCCGGGCCCGGCCGGACGCGCGACCGGAGGGGAGCCGCGCGTCCGGCATCGGCCTGACGGCGGCCCGCCGCGCGGTGGCCGTCTCGGGCACCCCGGCCACCGTGTCCGCCCCCTACGTGGCCACGCTCGCGCCCGTCGCGAACATCGCGGTCGGCGACGAGACCCCGTGGGGGGTGGCCGCGGAGCTGGCCGAGCTGGTCCCGGGCACCGGGTCGGGCGTCTACCCCGAGGGCAGCGCCGCCGGGGACGTACTGGCCGCCGCGGGGTCCCGTACGGTCGTCGCCGTGGTGCGCGACGCGCACCGGCACCCCTGGATGACCGAGGTGCTGGACGCCCTGGTCGCGGCCCGGCCGGACACGGTGGTCGTGGAGATGGGCGTCCCGCTCGCCGAGCCGCGCGGGGCCCTGTACGTCGCCACGCACGGAGCCTCCCGCGTCTGCGGGCGGGCCGCCGCCGAGGTCATCGCGGGCACGCGGCGGGACTGACACCGCCGGACGCGGCGCCGGGCACCCGTCACGGGGGTGTCCGGCGCCGCCGCGCGTCCGGGCACGCGCGAAGGGCCGGGCCCCCGAGGAGGGGGCCCGGCCCTTCGCGTGGCGCCGGTGCTCCTACAGGCCCTGCCAGGAGGGCTTGTCGGCGAAGGTGTGGCGGAAGTAGTCGGCCAGCTTCAGCTTCGAGGCGGCCGCCTCGTCCACGACGACGGTGGCGTGCCGGTGCAGCTGCAGCGCGGAGGCCGGTACCAGCGCGGACAGCGGGCCCTCGACGGTCTGCGCGACGGCCTCGGCCTTGCCCTCGCCGGTGGCCAGCAGGACCAGGTGGCGGGCGTCGAGGATGGTGCCGATGCCCTGGGTGATGACGTGGTGGGGCACCTGGTCTATGTCGTCCTCGAAGAAGCGCGCGTTGTCCACGCGGGTCTGCTCCGTCAGCGTCTTGATCCGGGTGCGGGAGGCCAGGGAGGAGCACGGCTCGTTGAAGCCGATGTGGCCGTCCGTGCCGATGCCCAGCAGCTGGAGGTCCACCCCGCCGGCGTCCGCGAGGGCCTGGTCGTAGGCCGCGCAGGCGGCCTGGACGTCGGCGGCGGAGCCGTCGGGACCCATGAAGGACCCCTCGGTCAGCCCGAGCGGCTCCACGACCTCGCGGAGCACGACGGCGCGGTAGGACTCCGGGTGCCCGGCCGGCAGGCCGACGTACTCGTCGAGCTGACAGATCCGGGCCCCGGAGACGTCGACCTCGCCGGCCCTGACCTTGGCGGCGAGGGCTTCGTAGACGGGCAGCGGGGTAGAGCCGGTCGCCACGCCGAGCAGGGCGTCGGGCTTGCGGCGGACCAGGGCGGCCATGGCCTCCGCGATGAGCTCGCCGCCTGCCTTGGCGTCCGGGACGATGACAACTTCCACGCGGGGCCTGCCGATCTGAGAGGAGTGCGGACACTTGTGGTATAGACCAATCTAGCAGAGCGTGCCCGCCGATGGGCAGGCTCGTGCCCCTTCCATCGTGTTCCCGATCCCCACCCTCCGCCCGGCCGCGCGCCGGGGCGCCCTACAGCGCCAGCTGCAGACCGCCCGTGGCGTCCAGGTGCTGGCCCGTGACCCAGCGGGAGTCCGGCGAGGCCAGGAAGGCCACCACGTCGGCGACCTCCTGCGGGGTGCCCACCCGGCCGAAGACCGACCGCGAGGAGGCGTGCGCGCGGGCCTGCGGATCGGCGAGCCAGGCGGCGTTGAGGTCGGTCTCGGTGATGCCCGGGCCCACCGAGTTCACGGTGATCCCGCGCGGGGCGAGCGCGGCGGCCAGGGACACGGTCAGCGCGTTCACCGCGCCCTTGGCCATGATCGTGGCGAGGATCGCCGGCAGCGCGATGGCGGGGGTGCCGGTCACGTTGACGATCCGACCCCCGTCGGTCAGCCGCTCCAGCCCGTGCTTGATCACGAAGAAGGGCGCCTGGGCGTTGAGCGCCTGGATCCGCTGGAAGGTCTCCTCGTCCGTCTCCTCGATGCCGGCGAAGGTCGCCGCCCCGGCGTTGTTCACCAGGACGTCCACCCGCTCCGTGGCCCGCGGATGGGCCCCGTACGCCGCCCAGAGCGCCTGCGCGTCCCCCGCCACCCCGAGCTCCGCCCCGATGGCGAAGGCGCGGCCCCCGGCCGCCGCGATCGCCGCGACGGTCTCCTTCGCGGCCGCCTCGTCGTGTCCGTAGTGGACCGCGACCAGGGCGCCGTCGCGGGCGAGGCGCTCGGCCACCGCCCGTCCGATCCCCCTGCTGCCGCCCGTGACCAGTGCCGTCTTCCCCTTGAGCACGCCCATGACGCGCCCCCCTTCAGCATTCGCTAGTGGTCGCTACAGAAAGGACCGTACCAGATGTCTAACGGCCGCTATAGAATGTGGCGCATGGTGACCGGACAACGCGGCAGGCCCCGCTCCTTCGACCGGGACGCCGCCCTCGACAAGGCCATGCTCGCCTTCTGGGAGAACGGCTACGAGGCGACGTCCATCGCCGATCTGACCAGGACCCTGGGCATCGGCGCGCCCAGCCTCTACGCCGCCTTCGGCGACAAGCGCAAGCTCTTCGACGAGGTCGTGGTGGTCTACGGCGGCCGGTACGCGGACTTCGCGGGCGTCGCCCTCGCCGAGGAGCCCACCGCCCGCGCCGCCATCGGCCGGATCCTGCGCGAGGCCGCCGAGATCTACACCGACCCGGCCCACCCACCGGGCTGCATGGTGATCAGCGCCGCGGTCAACACCACCTCGCAGGAGGTGGCCGACGCCCTGCGCGAGCGGCGCAACGCCAACCTGGAGCTGTTCGAGAGCCGCATCCGGGCCGACATCGCCACCGGCGAGCTGCCCGCCGGCACGGACGCACGGGCGCTGGCCCGCTACGCGGGGGCCGTGCTCCAGGGGATGTCGCAGCAGTCGCGCGACGGGGCGGGCCGGGAAGAGCTGGAAGCCGTGGCGGAGCTGGCGCTGGGCGCCTGGCCGGCGTAGGGGACCCGCGTGGATTTCCGCGGCCTATCGGCGGGGGAATTCCCGGGCGGCGAATTCGATCGTGCCGCACCCCTTCGACGCGCTCACTTTCCGTCGCGCCGGCTTTCCGCAGCGTTGCCTTCCTCTGGGCCACGGTGCAGGACGGGACCCTCAGCCCGCCCGGCACCGTAGCCCGGAGTACTTACGGCCGACCGGGTGTGCGGTTCCCGACGGCCGGTGGGAGGTGCCTGCGCGGTCAGGGCAGAGCGCGCGGTTACCTCGATCCGTCCTCCTGTGCGGGGAGGGCGGAAACTTGGCACAATTGTGGACTAGACCAATCTCTTCTGTCCATCCAATGGCGGGGTCTGCAATCCCGTCACTTCATCCAACAGTACGCGGAGTGGGCCCCTCCTGGGTACTCCTGAGTATTCGCCGTGTGGAAAGTCATCCCCGTACCCGGGGTACGCTCGCCACGTGCCCTCCATGAACGACCTCGTACGCCAGCACACCGCTCTCAGTGAAACCGACCTGGAGTGGCTCCACCTGCTGGTCTCGGAGTGGCAGCTGCTCTCCGACCTCTCCTTCGCCGACCTCGTGCTCTGGGTGCCCACCCTCGACGGCTCCCGCTACGTATCGGTCGCGCAGATGCGCCCGAACACCGGCCCCACCTCGTACCAGGACGACATGGTCGGCCACCTGGTGCCGCGCGGCCGCCGCCCGCTGCTCGACGCCGCCCTCGACGAGGGCCGCATCGTGCGCGAGGGCGACCCCGAGTGGCGCGAGGAGGTGCCGGTCCGCGTCGAGTCGATCCCCGTCCGCCGCGAGGGCCGGGTCCTCGGCGTGATCGCGCGGAACACCAATCTGCTCACTGTGCGTACACCCAGCCGGCTGGAGCTCACCTACCTCCAGTCCGCCTCCGACCTCGCGCAGATGATCGCCGCGGGTTCCTTCCCCTTCCCCGGCCAGCAGGTCGACATGGACGCCTCCCCGCGCGCCGGGGACGGCCTGATGCGGCTCGACGCCGAGGGCGTGGTGACCTATGCGTCCCCCAACGCGCTCTCCGCCTACCACCGCCTGGGCCTCGCCTCCGACCTGGTCGGCCAGCACCTGGGCACCACCACCGCCGAACTCGCCCCCACCCGGGGCCCGGTGGACGAGGCCATCGTCAAACTGGCCAGCGGCTGGGCTCCCCGGGAGACCGAAGTCGAGGGCAACGGCGGGGTCATCCAGCTGCGCGCCATCCCGCTCAAGCCCAAGGGGACCCGGATCGGCTCCCTCGTGCTCTGCCGCGACGTCACCGAACTGCGCCGTCGCGAACGCGAACTGATCACCAAGGACGCCACCATCCGGGAGATCCACCACCGGGTGAAGAACAACCTCCAGACCGTGGCCGCGCTCTTGCGCCTCCAGGCTCGCCGGATGGATTCGGAGAACGGCCGCGAGGCGCTGAACGAGGCGGTGCGCCGCGTCGGTTCGATCGCGATCGTGCACGAGACCCTGTCTCAGAACCTCGACGAGCGCGTCGAGTTCGACGAGATCGCCGACCGCGTGATCGCGATGGTCGCCGAGATCTCGCCCGGAAAGGTGCGCTGCCGACGCATCGGCCGCTTCGGGATCCTGGACGCGGAGGTCGCCACTCCGCTGTCGATGGTGCTGACCGAGATCCTCCAGAACGCCCTGGAGCACGCCTTCACCCAGGGGGAGGGCGGCACGGTCGAGGTGTCCGCGACCCGCTCCGGAACCGGCCGCGCCGACGCCCGGCTGCTGATCACGGTGCTCGACGACGGGTGCGGCCTGCCCGAGGGCTTCGACCCGCAGCGGGCCGGCAACCTCGGGCTGCAGATCGTACGGACCCTCGTGGAGGGGGAGCTCGGCGGCACCTTCGACATGCTCCGGGCCGAGCCGCGCGGCACCAAGGTCGTCCTCGACGTGCCGGCGAGCCCGCAGAAGTAGCCCGCCGCGGGACCCGCGATCCCGTCACGCAACGTGACCGGAACAGCACTGAGCCCCGGACCGAATGGTTCCCGGTCCGGGGCTCAAGAGCACGTTGCTGAGCGCTTGTCTGGTACTACGCGCTGCGCGTCGAGGCTCGAAAAGTCGATGTCAGGCGGTGGCGTTACGCGCCCGGTTGCGAGCGGCGCGGCGCTTCATGGCGCGGCGCTCGTCCTCGCTGAGGCCACCCCAGACGCCGGAGTCCTGACCGGACTCGAGCGCCCACTGCAGGCACTGCTCCATGACGGGGCAACGGCGGCAGACGGCCTTGGCTTCCTCGATCTGCAGCAGCGCAGGACCGGTGTTGCCGATGGGGAAGAAGAGCTCGGGGTCTTCCTCGCGGCAAACGGCGTTGTGACGCCAGTCCATGGCTGCTCCATCTCCTTGTATTGCGGGCAGGTTGCTTGTGAATGTGAACGCTTTCACGAATCCCCCCGTGAGGGAAGGGCCGACCCCCAGGTGACTGGTGGGGTCCGAAGATTCGTGGAGGGGTTCTGGCGTTCTGTGTGGGTGCCGGGTTTTGCGGGCTGTCCCGATCGCCATGTAGAGATTCGCAAACCTCGGACGGGGATACAACCCCTTCCGGAAAGTTTTTTTGGATTCGTCGGTGTCTACTAGGTCACAGCCCTAGTTCCTGGGGGTGGACCGGCGTGTAAACGTTCGAGTGGAAGGACTTTTGGCCCTTCCACTCACACAATCACACGCAGTGCACGGCGTACGCCTGTGAACCGAACGCTGGTGCGCAGTCCGAGGTGGTCCCCGTCCATCTGGAACGGGAGGGGAACCTTCGAATGCAAGGTGAAGTCGGTCAGATCGTGCAGAGACACCGCGTGCTTGCCGTGCGGACCGCGCTCAGGAGTCGAGGTCAGGAGCTGCGTGGCGTACCTGGCGACGGCCGGAGTTGACAAACGGTCGAGGGCCAATACGTCAAGCGCAGTATCGAACGACGCCTCCGGAGAGGCGTAAAGCGGACGATTGCCCAGATATGTCCAGGGCGAGGTGTTGCAGACTATCGACAGCACCAGATCCGTCACGGGATCCGCGCCGGGCTGCTCCAGCGTGATCGTCCCGCGCCGGCGGTTCGGCTCTTCCCAGAACTGGCGCATGAGCTGTCGCACGTACAGGGCGTGCGTCGAACGCTTGCCGCGTTCGCGCTGCTGTTCGACCCGCCCCACCACGCCCGCGTCGAAGCCGAAGCCCGCACAGAACGTGAACCAGCGGGCCGGGACCGACTCGTCCTCCGTCCCCGGGGTGCCGGCGGCCAGCCCCAGCCCCACCGTCCGCTCGCGCCGCTCCCGCAGCGCGTCCAGCAGGGCTCCGGTCGCCTCCACCGCATCGTTGGGCAGCCCGAGCGCGCGGGCGAAGACGTTCGTCGAACCGCCGGGGACCACCGCCAGCCGCGGCAGCCGCTCGGGATCGGGGCCCTCGTGCAGCAGTCCGTTGACGACCTCGTTCACGGTGCCGTCGCCGCCCAGCGCCACCACGAGGTCCACCCCCTCGTGCGCGGCCTTGCGGCCCAGGTCGCGGGCGTGCCCCCGGTACTCGGTGGTCACCGCCTCCAGCTTCATCTCGCTGGCGAGCGCATGGGTCAGGACGTCGCGCGTGCGCGCACTGGTGGTCGTCGCTGCTGGGTTGGCCACGAGAAGTGCACGCATGAGCGCCAGACTACCCACCCCGTCATATGCGACCTCTATCGACCGTACCGTCGGCGCTCCGCGGGCCGCGGCTACCCTGCTGGGGTGAGCAAAGAGCCGACCCCCCACACCCCCGCCGCCCCCGTCGCCGCCGACGGAGCGGAGCCCGCGACCCTGCCCGGCCGGCTGACCGGCGCCGCGGCGCTCACCGCGCTGGAGGGTCTGGCCCTGGCCGGACTCGGCCTCTACATGCTGTTCGTCGGCATCGCGGGCCACCCCGATTCCCCGCAGCAGGCCGAGACCGGGGGGATCACCCTGCTCGGGCTCGCCGCCCTGCCGCTGATCGCGGCGCGCGGGCTGCGCCTGGGCCGCCGCTGGAGTCGCGGCCCGGCGCTGATCACCCAGCTGATGGCGATGCCGGTGGCCTGGACCCTGTGGAACACCGGCGGCGCGATGCGGATCGCCGCCGTCGCCCTGGCCCTGGCCGCGGTGGCCGTCGTGGTCCTCCTCGTGAACCCGACGGCGACCCGGGCGCTCGGAATCGGACCCGGAGACCAGGCCCGATAGTCCGTCCCGCGCACCGCTCCCCGGCTACTCCTCGACGGCTACTCCTCGACGGCTACTCCTCGACCAGGAGCTTCTCGCGGAGCTGGGCCAGGGTGCGGGCCAGCAGCCGGGAGACGTGCATCTGGGAGATGCCGACCTCCTGCGCGATCTGCGACTGGGTCATGTTGCCGAAGAACCGCAGCAGCAGGATCCGCTTCTCCCGCGGCGGAAGCCCCTCCAGCAGCGGCTTGAGGGACTCGCGGTACTCGACGCCCTCCAGTGCCTCGTCCTCCGACCCCAGCGTGTCCGCGACCGCCGGCGACTCGTCGTCGGTGTCCGGCACGTCCAGGGAGAGCGTGCTGTAGGCATTGGCCGATTCCAGCCCCTCCAGCACCTCCTCCTCGGAGATCCCCAGCCGCTCCGCCAGTTCGTGCACCGTGGGGGAGCGGCCGTGCTGCTGGGACAGTTCCGCCGTGGCCGTGGTCAGCGAGAGCCGCAGCTCCTGCAGGCGCCGGGGCACCCGTACCGCCCAGCCCTTGTCACGGAAGTGCCGCTTGATCTCGCCGACCACGGTGGGCGTGGCGTACGTCGAGAACTCGACGCCCCGGTCCGGGTCGAACCGGTCCACCGACTTGATCAGGCCGATGGTGGCGACCTGGGTCAGGTCGTCCAGCGGCTCGCCGCGGTTGCGGAACCGCCGCGCCAGGTGCTCCACCAGCGGCAGGTGCATCCGCACCAGCCGGTTGCGCAGCTCCGCCCGCTCCGGTGACCCCTCGGGCAGCTCGCGCAGCTCGAAGAACAGGGCCCGCGCACCGCTGCGGTCCCGCGGATCCGGCAGCGCGGGGGACGCGCCCGGGGCCGTGGTGGCAGCCGCCGGTGGCCGTGATGGTTGTGGTTCCTCGTTCTGGTTCTCGCTCATAGGGCCCGCCCGTCGCTCCGCCGAGTCCAAAAAGCCGTCTTCCGCATCCGCGTCAGCCGGGTGCGGCCGGGCGTGCTGCTGTTCGGGGATGCCCCCGTCGACCTCGTGCCGTACCCGGGGCCGATCCCCGCCCCGCACCGGGATCTCCCCGCCGCTCACACCGGGCCTGGCCCCGCGCCGCGCTGTTTGTAGAGGCTGATGCTCACTGTCCGGTTCTCCTCGACCGTGGCCTCGACCTTGCCGGCCAGCGCCGACAGGACCGTCCACGCGAACGTGTCGCGCTCGGGTGCGCGCCCGTCGGTGGTCGGCGCCGAGACGGTCACTTCCAGCGAATCGTCGATCAGCCGGAAGACGCAGCTGAGGACGGAGCCGGGCACGGCCTGCTGGAGCAGGATCGCGCAGGCCTCGTCCACGGCGATGCGGAGGTCCTCGATCTCGTCGAGGGTGAAGTCCAAACGTGCCGCGAGACCGGCCGTGGCCGTTCGCAGCACCGACAGGTAGGCACCCGCAGCCGGCAGCCGGACTTCCACGAAGTCCTGGGTCCCGGGCTCGCCTGCGATCTGGGACACCCTCACCTCCAAGGTGGTACGAGCTCTGTTCGCCGGTGACGCTACCGCGATCCGGGCGATCGTGTCGCGGCACCCCTCATGGCGCCCGTTTTGGAACGCCAGGGCCGACCCCGCTCCTGTCCGGTGACTGATGGTAAGCCCACGGGTACGCACAGTGGCTAGAGGTCTGCGGGCCCAAATAAGGGGAACCGGCGGAGGGTTGACCTACCCCGCTTCAGACGATCGAACCGTCGACAAAACACCACCGCCAGCTCTCGCCCGGCTCGAAGCTGCGCATGACGGGATGGCCGGTCTCCGTGTGGTGCGCGGTGGCGTGCCGGTACGGGGAGGAATCGCAGCACCCGACGTGCCCGCACACCAGGCACATCCGCAGCTGTACGGGATGGCTCCCGAGCACCTCACATTCGGGACAGGTCGGCGCATGCGGGACGGGCTCGGGGCGCGGCAGTTCGGCAACGTGGGTGCACTCGCTCATGATGGCCAGCGTACGGGTGGGGCGACGAGTGGGGATGGAACCGCATGGAGGTATTGCCGCTGGTGGCGCTGGTGGCGGGGAGCGCCGCCGTCGCGGGATTGGCGCGCAGGACGCCGGTGCCCGCGCCGCTGCTGCTCGTCGCCGTCGGTCTGGTCGCCGCGTACGTGCCGGGACTGCCCGCGTACACCCTCGATCCGCACATCGTGCTGCCGCTGCTGCTCCCGCCGCTCCTGCACACGGCCGCGGTGGACAGCTCGTACCTGGACCTGCGGGCCAACGCGCGGCCGATCGCGCTGCTGTCGGTGGGGTACGTGCTCTTCGCGACGCTGGCGGTCGGCTGGGTGACGTACATGGTGGTGCCGGGGCTGACGCCGCCGGTGGCGCTGGTGCTGGGCGCGGTGATCGCACCGCCGGACGCGGTCGCGGCGACGGCGATCGCCCGCAGGCTCGGGCTGCCGAACCGGATCACGACCATCCTGCAGGGGGAGTCCCTGGTCAACGACGCCACCGCCATCACCGCCTACAAGGTGGCGCTGGCCGCGGCGGTCGGGGTCGGCGCGGGCTGGGCCGGCGGGATCGCGGAGTTCCTGCTGGCGTCGGTGGGCGGGGTCGGCGTCGGCCTGCTGCTGATGGTGCCGATCCACCAGCTGCGCACCCGGCTGAAGGAGCCGCTGCTGCAGAACACCCTGTCGCTGCTGATCCCCTTCGTGGCGTACGCGGCGGCCGAACGGGTGCACGCCTCGGGCGTGCTGGCGGTGGTGGTGGTCGCGCTGTACCTGGGCCACCGCAACTGGCAGGTCGACTTCGCGACCCGGCTCCAGGAGGAGGCGGTGTGGAAGGTCGTCGCCTTCGTGCTGGAGTCGGTGGTCTTCGCGTTGATCGGGCTCCAGCTGCCGGTGGTCCTCAAGGGGCTCGGCGAGTACGAGGGCGCGGCCGCCTTCGGGTACGCGCTGGTGGTGTTCCTGGCGGTGGTGGTCGCGCGGTACCTGTGGGTGTTCCCGGCGACCTTCGTGCCGCGGTGGCTGTCGGAGCGGATCCGGCTGCGCGAGCCGGACACCGACTGGAAGGCGCCGGTGATCGTGGGGTGGGCCGGGATGCGGGGGGTGGTGTCGCTGGCGATCGCCTTCTCGGTGCCGATCGGCGTGCCGCACCGGAACCTGATCCTGTTCCTCACCTTCACGACGGTCATCGGGACCCTGGTGGTGCAGGGGCTGACCCTGCCCCCGCTGATCCGGATGCTGAAGCTGCCGCCGAAGGACCGGCAGGCGGAGACCCTCGCGGAGGCGCAGGCGCAGAGCGAGGCCTCGCGGGCGGCGGAGGAACGGCTGGTGGAGCTGCTGGAGTCCCCGGCGAACAACAGCCTGCCGCCGCCGCTGGTGGACCGGCTGCGGACGGTGCTGGAGCGGCGGCGCAACGCGGTGTGGGAGCGGCTGGGCGAGGTCAACCCGCTGACGGGGGAGTCCGCGGACGACGTCTACCGGCGGCTCGCGCGGGAGATGATCGCGGCCGAGCGGGAGGTGTTCGTGTCCCTGCGGGACGGGCGCCGGATCGACGACGAGATGCTGCGGGGGCTGCTGCGCAGGCTGGACCTGGAGGAGGCGGCGGCCTACCGGGAGGAGACGTAGCCGCGTCCCGGCCAGGGGCGGCCGGTGATGACGGCTGTCAGGGTGGTGCCGGGGGGGAAGGTGCCCGCGCGGGTGAGGGTGGTGAGGGCCCAGAGGAGCTTGGCCACGTAGATCCGTTCCACCGGGACGCCGTGGCGGGACTCGAAGTCGGCGGCGAACGCCTCCAGGGGCTGCGGGATCCGGGCGTAGCCGCCGTGGTCGAAGCCCTCGGCCAGGGTCCAGTCGCCGGCCGGGCCGCCGAAGGCCTCGTGCTGGAGGGAACGTATCTCCGGTGCCAGGAAGCCCCCCGCCAGGACGGGTACGCCCAGGGCCCGCTGGCCCGGGTCCAGGCCCGCGGCCAGTCCGGCCAGGGTGCCGCCCGTGCCGCAGGCCACCGCCACGACGTCGCAGGCGCCGCGCAGCTCGCGGCCCAGTTCGGCGCACCCCCGTAGGGCGAGCGCGTTGCTGCCGCCCTCGGGGACCACGTACGCGCCCGCGGCCCCGGCCGACTCCAGCAGCCGCCGCAGGGTCTCCGGTTCGGCCTTGCGGCGGTAGTCGGAGCGGGTCGTGAAGTGCAGCCGCATGCCGTCCGCCGCGCAGCGGGCGAGGGAGTCGTTCAGCGGCCGTCCGGCGAGCTCGTCCCCGCGGACGACGCCGACCGTCCCCAGCCCGAGCAGCCGGCCGGCCGCTGCGGTGGCCCGCAGGTGGTTGGAGTAGGCCCCGCCGAAGGTGACGAGCCGCTCGTGCCCGGCCCCCAGGGCCGCCCGGAGGTTGGGCGCGAGCTTGCGCCACTTGTTGCCGGGCAGCTCGGGGTGGACGAGGTCGTCCCGCTTGAGGAGGAGCCGGACCCCGTGCGCGGCGAAGCGGTCGTCGGCGGCCTCGACGAGCGGGGACGGCGGGCGGGGGAGCAGCTCGGGGTGGGTCACCCGTCCATTGTCGGGTCAGGGCAGGCGGAGGGTGAGGTAGGGGACGGTGTCTCCGGGCAGGAGGTAGCGCTCGGTCTCGGTGAAGCCGTGGGCGAGGGCGAAGCGCAGGCCGTCCTGGTTGGACTCCAGGACGATCGTCTCCACGGCGGCCGGGGAGAGGGCGCGGGCCCGCTCCAGGACGTGGGTGTAGAAGGCGGTGCCCAGGCCCCGGCGGCGGTGGGCGGGGAGGATCCGGGCGATCAGGGTGGCCGTGTCGTCGTTGTCGGGCGTGGGCGGGCGCAGGGTCGCGCAGCCGACCAGCGTGTCGCCGACGTAGGCGACGTCCAGGCGGTTGCGCACGGCGCGTTCGCGGACCTCGGCGAGGGTGAGGGCGTCCGGGGGGACGATCAGGTTGTGGACGTCGTGCCAGTGGTGGACGGCCTGTTCGTCGTCGGCCGCCACGGGGACGATGCGGAGATCGGTTGGCATGGGTGCAGGGGATCCCGGCGGCGGCCGGGGGGTCAACCGGTTTTGATCACTTGAGGCGTTCGGCCACGCGGGCGCGCATCGAGTCCATGGTGAACCCCTTGGGGTCGATCTTCCCGGGCTGCCATTCGAGGTGGCCCAGTACGGAGCGGGAACCCCAGCCGTGGACCCGGCAGACGGCGGCCGCCGCGCGGGCGGCGGCGTCGAGCTGGACGGCCGGCCAGGGGTCCTCCCCGTCGCCGAGGTTCACGCACTCGAAGCCGTAGAAGTGGCGGTTGCCGTCGGTGTCGGCCTGGCGGTCCGGGGGGAGGCGCCGTTCGGCGATCACGGCCGCCAGGACGTCGGAGTCGCCGGCTCCGGCGTGGTTGGCGCGGCCGTAGCCGACCAGGTGGACGCGGCCGTCCTTGCCGATGGCCCCGTGGCAGAGCGGGCCGGGCAGGTCGGGGTCCCCGTCGCGGCAGAGTTCCACGCTGTAGGCGGTGCCCCGGGTCACGGTGTGGTGGATCATCACCCCGTTCACCGGTCCCCAGGGGCCCTTGTGGTTGCGGTTGTGGGTGCGCCAGGCGCCGACCTGGACGACGGTGAGGCCCTCGGCGCGCAGGGCGCCGAGGAACCGGTCCGCGGACATGGGTACGGACATGGCCGCCTCCTTGTGTGGCGGTGCGCGACGGACACCGTATGTGTCCGTCTCATCACGTACCGGTGTAGTGGAGGCAGCTGTTCCGCCGCTAGGGCATTCGCACGGTGTGCGATCCGATCCGGACAGCGGACATCAGGCCGAGGCGAGCCAGAGGTCCGGACCGAAGACCTCGTAGTGGATGTCCGAGGCGGGGACGCCCTTCGCGATCAGCTGCGCGCGCACCGACCGCATGAAGGGGAGCGGGCCGCACAGGTACGCCCGGGTGCCGGGGGCGACCGCCACGGACTCCAGGTCCACGAGCCCGGTGGCGTCGCCCGGTTCGGCGTCGGCCTCGTACCAGAAGCGGGCCGAGGCGTCGGGGAGCTTGTGGGTCAGGGAGCGGTGGTCGGACCGGAGCGCGTGGTCGGCCGGGGTGCGGTCGGCGTGCAGGACGGTGACGGGGGCGGCGTGCCCGGTCTCGGCGAGGTGTTCCAGCATCGACAGCATCGGGGTGCAGCCGATGCCGGCCGAGGCCAGCAGCACCGGCGCGGCGGAGTCCCGCAGGACCAGGTCGCCGTACGGGGCCGAGACGCGCAGGGTGTCGCCGGTGCGGACCCGGGAGTGCAGGTGGTTGGAGACCTCGCCGTCGGGGCCGCCGGCGGCCGGGCCGTGGACGCGCTTGACGGTGATCGAGCGGACCGGCGAGCCGGGGGCGCTGGAGAGGCTGTACTGGCGGATCTGGTGGGCGCCGTCGGGGAGTTCGACCTGGACGGAGACGTACTGGCCGGGCCGGAAGGAGGGGGCGGGCGCGCCGTCGGCGGGGGTGAGGCGGAAGGTGGTGCAGTCCGCCGTCTCCTCGACGCGGGCGGCCACGGTCCACTCCCGCCAGACGTCGCCGGCGGTGACCCGCTGCTCGGCGTAGAGCCGTTCCTCGATGGCGATGAGGGCGTTCGCCATCAGCCAGTAGACCTCGTCCCAGGCCTCGGCGACCTCGGGGGTGACGGCGTCGCCGAGGACCTCGGCGATGGCCTCGAAGAGGTGCCGGTGGACGACGGGGTACTGCTCGCGGGTGACGCCGAGGGAGGCGTGCTTGTGCGCGATGCGGTTCAGCATCACGTCGGGGCGGGTGTCCGGGTGCGCCAGGAGGTGGGTCGCGAAGGCCGCGACGGAACCGGCGAGGGCCTGCTTCTGGAGTCCGGCGTTCTGGTTGCCGCGGTTGAACAGGTCCCGGATCAGGGCCGGGTGGGCGGCGAACAGCTTCTCGTAGAACAGCTCCGCTATCTCGCCGATGGCGGCTCCGACGGCGGGCAGGGTGGCGCGTACGGTCGCGGTCGACTTCTCGGACAGCATGCGGAGCTCCTCGTGTAATTGGTATTTCAGATTCGCATTCAAGCCCACCGAAGGATGCTTCCGCGATGCGGACGTTCGTTCGGGAGGCCCTCCGGGGTCAGGCTAGGCGGGCGGTGCGGCGCCGCTAATCGGCCATTCGGCCCTCGGTGGCGGGACCTTCGGTCCGGCTCCGGCCGCCGCCCGAGATCCCCAGCAGCAGCGGCCCCGTCGGGGCCGCCACGAGCCCGTCCACCGTGAGCGGGTCCAGGGCGGCGAAGAAGGCCTCCTGGGCCCGGCGCAGCGCGCCGCGCAGGACGCACGCCCCGCGCAGCGGGCACGGGACCGTCCCGTCGCAGTCCACGACGTCACCGTCCCCTTCCAGGTCCCGCACCAGGGCGCCGACCGACGCGGTGCGTCCGGCGGGGGTGAGCGCGAGCCCGCCGCCGCGGCCGCGCCGCGCCTCGATCAGCCCGAGGTGCTGCAGGCGGGCGACCACCTTGGCCGTGTGGGTGTACGGGACCTCCATCGTCGCCGCCACCTCCCGGGTGGTGGGGAGTTCCTCGTTCTCGACGGCCAGGCGCATCAGGACGCGCAGCGCCAGGTCGGTGAATCGCGTCAGCCGCATGACCCCAGGTTAGAAAACTTGCATCACAGATACAACTTATGGAGCGGGGGCGTGGGAAGTGGCCGGAAACGGTGGGGTGCGGAGGGGGTCCTGTGAAGACGTTCAACCGAAGAGGATGCCCAGACCCACACGGAGTAGTCCCACCCTTTTGTGTAATGGTCCCACCACGTTGCGTGCTGGAAGTGTTCCGTCCCGCAGACCATGGAGTGATCGAAAGGGAAAGACATGTCGGTCCAGGCGGGTTCCGAAACCGAACCCCAGACACCGCAGCGCAGTCTCGGCACCTCGGCCGCGCGGAACTTGGCGACCACGACCAAGTCCGCGCCGCAGATGCAGGAGATCACCTCGCGGTGGCTCCTGAAGATGCTCCCGTGGGTCTCGGTGCAGGGCGGCGCCTACCGCGTCAACCGCCGCCTGAGCTACTCCGTCGGCAACGGCATCGTGGAGTTCATCAAGACCGGTACCCAGGTCCAGGTCATCCCCGCCGAGCTCGGCGAACTCCCGCTGCTGCGCGACTACGACGACGAAGAGGTCCTCACCGAACTCGCCGCCCGCTGCCGCCAGGTCGACTTCGGAGCCGGTGAGGAGCTCACCTCCTTCGGCAGCCCCTCCGACCGGGTCTTCCTGCTCGCCCACGGCCGCATCGACCAGATCGGCCCCGGCCCCTACGGCGAGGACGCGGTCCTGCGCACCGTCGCCGACGGCGCCTACTTCGGCGACGGAGCCCTCACGGACGAGGAGGCGATCTGGGAGTACACCGCCCGCGCCGCAACCTCCGGCACCGCCCTCGTCCTCTCCCGCCAGGACTTCCAGCTCCTCGCCGATCGGGTCGACTCGCTGCGCGCGCACGTGGACCAGGCGCGGTCCGCGCCCGCCCAGCGCACCAACACGTACGGCGAGGCCGCGATCGACCTCTCCGCGGGCCACCGCGGCGAAGCCGTCCTGCCCGGCACCTTCGTCGACTACGAGGCCCGCCCGCGCGAGTACGAACTCTCCATTGCGCAAACGGTCCTGCGCGTCCACACCCGCGTCGCCGACCTGTACAACCAGCCGATGAACCAGACCGAGCAGCAGTTGCGGCTCACGGTCGAGGCGCTGCGCGAGCGCCAGGAGCACGAGATGCTCAACAACCGCGACTTCGGCCTGCTCCACAACGCCGACTACGACCAGCGCATCCAGCCCCACGAGGGCGCGCCCACCCCCGACGACTTCGACGCCCTCCTCGCGATGCGGCGCGGCTCCAAGATGTTCCTCGCGCACCCCAAGGCCATCGCCGCCTTCGGCCGCGAGTGCAACAAGCGCGGCCTCTACCCGGAATCGGTGGACGTCGGCGGCCACCGGGTGCCGGCCTGGCGCGGGGTGCCGATCTTCCCGTCCAACAAGATCCCGGTCAGCGACGCCCGTACGACGTCCATCCTGTGCATGCGCACGGGCGAGGACGAGCAGGGCGTGATCGGCCTGCACCAGCCCGGCATCCCGGACGAGATCGAGCCCAGCCTGTCGGTGCGCTTCATGGGCATCAGCGAGCAGGCGATCATCTCGTACCTGGTCACCGCCTACTTCTCCGCCGCGGTGCTGGTGCCGGACGCGCTCGGCGTGCTGGAGAACGTCGAGATCGGCCGCTGGCGCTGATGACCGCGAACGCCCTCGCCGCGGGCGAGGGGCAGGAGGCGGCGGCCCTGCTGGAGCGAACGAGAGAAACGGTCAACCCGGAACTGCGCAGGACCGTCGAGAGCCTGCCCGGGTCCATGCGGCGGGTGGCGATGTACCACTTCGGCTGGGAGGACGAGCAGGGCCGCCCGGCGGACGGCGGTGCGGGCAAGGCCATCCGGCCCGCGCTCGTCCTCGCCTCCGCGCAGGCCCTGGGCGGCCCGCTCGCCGGTGAGCCCGGTGAGCCCGGTGAGCCCGGTGAGCCTGTTGGGCGGGGGGTCGTACGGGCGGCGGTGGCCGTGGAGCTGGCGCACAACTTCACGCTGCTGCACGACGACGTCATCGACAAGGACGTCCGCCGGCGCGGGCGTCCCACGGCTTGGACCGTCTTCGGGATACCGGACGCGATCATCACCGGCGACGCCGTCATGGCGCTCGCGCTGCGGCTGTTCGCCGAGGATCCGCACCCGGCCGCGGCGGCCGCCTCCGCCCGGCTCGCGGCCTGCGTCATCGAGCTGTGCGCCGGACAGCAGGCGGACTGCGCCTTCGAACGCCGCCCGGACGTCGCGCTCGACGAGTGCCTGACCATGGCGACGGCGAAGACCGGGGCCCTGCTGGGCTGCGCGTGCGCCCTGGGCGCGCTCTACGCGGGGGCCGGGCCGGAGGAGGTCGAGGCGATGGACGCCTTCGGCCGGGAGGCCGGGCTGGCCTTCCAGCTGATCGACGACCTGATCGGCATCTGGGGGGATCCGGGGCACACCGGGAAGCCCGCCGGGGCCGATCTGCTCGCCCGCAAGAAGTCCCTCCCGGTCGTGGCCGCCCTCACCTCGGGCACCCCGGCCGGGGCGGAGCTGGCCGATCTGTACGCGGGCCCGATGGCCGGGGACGACGTGCGAGCCGCGGCCCGCGCGGTGGAACGGGCCGGCGGGCGGGACTGGGCGCAGGCCCATGCCGCCGACCGGATGGGCCGGGCGGTGCAGGAGCTGTCCCGGGCCGTCCCGGACCTCGCGGCGGCGGGCGGGCTGCTGGCGCTGGCGGAGTTCGTGACGCGCCGTACGAAGTGAGCGCGTAGGGCAGGGACGTACGGGGGAGGGCCCGTTCCGGTACCGGGAGGTGCCGGAACGGGCCTTTCTGCGCAGGTGGCCCAACTCTAGGATCACTCAGTGTTGTTGAGACCTGAGTGGAGGGTGTGACCTGTGGTGCTGGAGATACGCCAGGCGGATCAGTCGGACCGGGACGCGGTGGCGCGGCTGCTGGACGAGGCCTTCCGCAGCGACCCGGTGAGCTGCTGGGTCTTCCCCGATCCGGAGCACCGGGCCGCCGTGCACGGGCGCTTCCTCGGTGTCTTCGTGGACGTGGCGCTCGCGGAGGGGCGGATCGACTACGCGGCGGACGGCTCGGCGGCCGCGCTGTGGCTGCGGATCCCGGCGGAGGACCCGGAGGCGGAGCCCGTCGAGGACGAGGTCCCGGCGAAGATGCGGGCGGTCGCCGATCCCGGCAACGAGCGCTGCGAGCTGGTGGGCCGCCTCACGGGCGCGGTGCACCCCACCGCGGAGGAGCACGAGTATCTGCTGATGATCGCGGTGGCACCGGGGCGCCAGGGCGAGGGGCTGGGCACGGAGCTGATCCGGCCGGTCCTGGAGCGCTGCGACCGCGAGGGCGTCCCCGCGTACCTGGAGGCGAGCAGCGAGCGCAGCCGCGTGCTCTACGAGCGGCTCGGCTGGGAGTTCACGGGCGAGGCGGTACGGCTGCCGGAGGGGCCGCTGATGTGGCCGATGTGGCGCAAGCCGTTGGGCTGAGCCGCCGGGCCGGGACGGGGACCGCCGGGTGGCTCCCGGTGGCTCCCGAAGAGAACCCCCACGGGAAAGGGGCTTGTTGAAGTACTTCAGGTGAAGTACTTTCATCGACGTGCCCCGGAGCGGTGGCACCGCCTGACGGAAGGGAATCGCTTGCGCAAGCTCACGTACTTCATCGCCGCTACGGTCGACGGGTTCATCGGAGCCCCCGACGGCGATGCCGATTTCATCTACGCCCACCTCGACCCGGAGTTCATCGGCCACCTGACGGCCGAGTACCCCGAGACGATCGCCTCCGCCGGCCGGGCCCGGCTCGGGATCGCGGAAGCCGCCCCGAAGCGGTTCGACACGGTCCTCATGGGCCGGGGCGCCTACGAGCCGGGCCTCAAGGCCGGCATGACCAGCCCCTACGGCCACCTGCGCGAGCAGTACGTCGTCTCGCGCTCCCTCGTGGCCTCGCCGGACCCGCAGGTCCGGCTGATCTCGGGGGACGTCGCCGCCAAGGTTCGCGAGCTCAAGGCGCAGGACGGGCTCGACATCTGGCTCTGCGGCGGCGCCGACCTCGCGGGACAGCTGGCCGATGAGATCGACGAGTACATCGTCAAGACCTACCCGGTCGTCGTGGGGACCGGCATGCCGATGTCCCGGGCGGGCTTCGGGGTGCGTCCGCTGGAGCTGACCGGCTGCACCGTCCTCGGCGGCGGCCAGGTCATCACCTCGTACGACGTCAAGCGCTGAACCGCGCCGCCCGTGCGGAACCGGCCTACCGTGGAGGTATGGCCGGTGAACAGCAACAGCGGGCGCGCGGGACGGTGGCCCCGCGGGCCGGGCACGAGCAGCTGACGTGCCAGGCCTGCGGGCGCGCCGTCGACACCCTGCTCAGACGACGCAAGTCCCTCGGCATCTTCGTGCCGGAGTGGAGTCCGGGTCCCTGCCGGAACCCGGACTGCACGCGGTACGCCGCCGGAGGCTAGCCCTTGGTGTCCATGCCCGAGGCGACCAGGCCGTTGGCCCACAGCTGGTTCACGCGCGAGCGCTCGGCGCTGTTCGGGTTGGGGTTCGTGCACGAGGTGCCCGGACCGCCGCCCGACATCAGTTCGCTGCACGGCCCCGAGTAGTGGTCCGGCAGGCCCAGCACGTGACCGGTCTCGTGCGCCGTCACGCGGGTGGAGTCGTACTGCTGGTTCTGGGCGTAGTCGAGGAAGATGTAACCCCGTCCGTGCCCGTCGGTGCTCGCGTACGAACCGCGGGAGTCGTTGCCCTCGTAGTACGAGAAGTTCCCGCCGGAGGACACCTCCTGGAGCTTCACGTTGGCCACCGAGCCGTTCCATATCTGGGTGGAACGGGCGATCACGCTGCGGAAGCTCGGCGCGTTGCGGGTGTTGTAGGTGACGGTGACGGCCGCCAGGCCGGGGTTGGCGGCGCGCTGCTCGGCGACCGAGCGCTTCACGGCCTCGAAGAAGGCGCTGTTGGCGGCCTGGTTCTCCGCGGAACGCTCATAGGCGGCGTAGCCGGCCGGGTTGCCGGCCGGGGCGTTCGCGGCCGTGGCCGTGGGGACCACGCCGCCGAGGGCCGCGGCGATGCCGAGGCCGATGGTCGCGGACAGCGTGATCCTGCGGGAGTGGCGCATGTGGGGGGCTCCTACTCAGCCGGTGCGGTGGGGGGTGGATGGGTCGTCCGGTACCGGAGTCTGCGGGAGCCGAAGGGGCGCGGGGATGATGTCAGCACCCGATAGCGCCGACCTATCGGGAAGTTTTCGACAGGGCAACTGGCGTGAGAATGGCGGGATTCGGGGGGCTATAGGTGGCTGGTGCGGTCCGTCGGCCGCCCCCTACCCTCGGGGCATGGAGCTTGAGGTCAGGCACCTGAGGGCGCTCTGCGCCATCGCCGACGCCGGCAGCCTGCACAAGGCGGCGCGGCAACTCGGCGTGAGCCAGCCCTCGCTGACGACCCAGCTGCGCCGGATCGAACGGGCCCTGGACGGGGAGCTGTTCCTGCGGGAGCGCACCGGCTGCCGTCCGACGCCGTTCGGGCGCACGGTGCTCGGCCGGGCCCGGCCCCTGCTCGCGGAGATGGCCGCGCTGGTCGCCGAGGCCCGAGCGGCGGCGCACGGGCCCCGGCTGAGGCTCGGTTCGACCGCGAGCCGCGCCCTGCCGGGGTGGCTGCGCCGGCTGCACCGGCGCGCGCCCGACACGGAGACCTCGCTGGTCGTCGACGTGTCGGCCAACGCGCTGCTGCGGATGGTGGCCGCCGGACAGCTGGACGTGGCGTTCGTACACGAGGTCGAGGGCTGCCCGCTGCGGGTTCCGGAGGGGCTCCAGCTGCACGTGCTGATGGAGCGCGAGCCGCAGTTCGTGTCCATGGCGCGGGACCACCCCGCCGCGCGGTCGTCGGTGGTGGAGTTACAGGACCTGGCCCGCGACCGCTGGACCGTCGACCCGTCCGTCGACGGCGAATGGGACGGACTGCGCAGGGTCTTCGCCGGGGCGGGCCTCGATCCGCCCGTGCTGCACGCCGACTACCACACCGCGACCTCGCTGATCGTCTCCGGCGAGGCGGTCGCGCCCTGCCAGCCGACGTCGGGGCCCCGGGACGACATGGCCATCCGGCCGCTGTCGGGGGACCCGCTCGCGGTGCGGCTGCTGCTCGCCACGCGGCCGGGGGCGCACGCGGAGGTCTACGAGGATCTCCGCGCGGCCTATCGCGAGGCGGCGTTGCGCACGCCGCCGTACCGGGCCTGGCTGCGGCACCACGACAGCCCGCTGCTGGCCGCCTGACCCGTCGTCGCGGCTCGTCCCCCGCTCCCTCCCCGCCCCCGGCGGGGACGGTCCTCGTTGTGCGCGGTGCTTGACTTCGGCATGCCGCGATATATCGTGTTCTACAGAAGACGCGATATGTTGCGTGCGTCAGCCCACGAGGAGGAGCAGCACCATGGCAGAGCAGATGACGTGGTCCGTCGCCGCACCGCAGAAGCTCACCTTCGAGCAGCCGGTGACCGACCTGCGCGTCCGTGTGGTCGGTGGCACGGTCAATGTGGTGGCCGCCGTCGACGGGGGGCCGGCGCGGCTGGAGGTCGCCGAGGTCGACGGGCCGCCCCTGCACGTGGTCCAGGAGGACGGCACCCTCACCCTGTCCTACGAGGACCTCCCCTGGAACGGTTCCCAGGGCTTCAAGAAGTGGTTCGAGGGCAAGCCGTGGAAGGCCTGGAAGGGCGCCTCCGAGGACGGCCGCAAGGCCTGGGAGCGCAGTGTGACCGTGACGCTGACCCTGCCGGCCGGCACCCACGTGCAGCTGGCCACCGTCAGCGCCACCGTCTTCGTCTCCGGCATCGCGGGCGGCACCGAGGTCAACGGGGTCTCCGGCGACGCGACCCTCGTCGGGCTGTCCGGCCGGGTCAAGGCGCACACCGTCTCCGGCAGCGTCGAGGCCCAGTCCCTGACCGGCGAGCTCGGCTTCCACTCCGTCTCCGGCGGCCTGACGGTGGTCGACGGCTTCGGCGGCAACGTACGGGCCGACTCGGTCAGCGGTGACATGCTCATCGACCTCGCCCCCGACCCGAACGCCCCCAAGCCGGTGGAGATCTTCCTCAACTCCGTCTCCGGCGAGGTGGCGATCCGCCTGCCGCACCCCGCCGACGCCAAGGTGGAGGCCAACACCGCCACCGGCGGGGTCTCCAACGCCTTCGAGGACCTGCGGGTCTCCGGGCAGCTCGGCGCCAAGCGGATCACCGGCACGCTCGGCACGGGTGCCGGCACCCTGCGGGCGACGACCGTCTCCGGGGCCATCGCCCTGCTGCGCCGCCCGCAGGCCGACGCGGACGCCCCCCTCCAGCTCGACAAGAAGGTGCTCTGACATGCCGCCCGTCTTCGCCCACGGCCGACTCCGCCTCTACCTGCTCAAGCTCCTGGACGAGGCGCCCCGCCACGGGTACGAGGTGATCCGCCTGCTGGAGGAGCGCTTCCAGGGCCTCTACGCCCCCTCCGCGGGCACCGTCTACCCGCGGCTGGCGAAGCTGGAGGCGGAGGGACTCGTCACGTACGCGACCGAAGGCGGGCGCAAGGTGTACTCCATCACCGAGGCGGGCCGGGCCGAACTGGCCGACCGCGGCGGTGAACTGGCCGACCTGGAGCTGGAGATCCGCGACTCCGTCTCCGAGCTGGCCGCCGAGATCCGCGACGACGTCCGGGGCGCCGCCGGCGACCTGCGGCGCGAGATGCGGGCCGCCGCCTCCGCCACGGCCACCCAAGTCGACGACGAGTCCTGGAAGGCCGCCAAGGAGGAGCTCCGCAAGGCGCGGCAGGAGTGGAAGGAACAGGCCCGCCGGGCGAAGGACGAGAGCCGCCGGGCCCGTGAGGAGGCCCAGCAGGCACGCCGCCAGGCCAAGGAGGCCCAGGAGCGGGCCCGTGAGGAGGTCCAGCGGATCGCCGCCCAGCTCCAGGAGCAGTTCGCCAAGCCCGGCGGGGTCTTCGGGAGCCTCGCCGGAGCCTGGCTCGGCGGAGGGTCCGCGGGCACCGCCCCCACGGAGTCGGCCGGTGCCCCGGGCCCCTCGGGCGCCGGGTGGGCCGAGGACCTCGCGCCCACCGCCGACCCGGCAAGGGACCTGGACCGGCTGCTGGACCGCTTCCGCGACGAGGTCCGCGACGCGGCGCGCGACCACGGCGTGACCCCCGCCCAGCTGACCGAGGCCCGTGCCCACCTGGCGGCGGCCGCCGCCCGCATCGAGGCCGGGCTGCGGCCGGGAGCGTAGGGGACGGTCAGGCCGCCAGGCCCGTCTCGGCCGCGGCGTAGGTGATCCCGTGGTCCGCGAGGACCTCGGAGACCGCGCCCGGCCGGGACAGCAGCGCCAGCAACAGGTGCAGGGTGCCGATGTGCTTGTCGTGGCGGCCCAGGGCGATGCGCAGGGACTGCTCCAGCACCTTCTTCGCGTCCGCCGTGAAGGGGACGCGGTGGTCCGGTTCCGGGTTGCGGCGGCGCGGCGGGAGGATGCGGCGCCGACGCGGCGGCGGGGCCGCGAGGGCGCCCGCGCCGTGGGTCTCCTCGATGCGGGCGACGATCTCGCCGAGGTCGATGCCGAGTCCCGCGAGGGCCTGCTCGTCGGCCTTGGACATCCCGCCCCGCCGCCGGGACTCGGCGAGCCGGGCCCGTACGGACTCCCGGTCCACGCCGAGCGGGTCCAGGGCGCCGAGTTCCATGAGGGAGAGCAGCAGGTGCTCCTCGGTGACCGTGGCGGCGCCGGACCGCCGGGCCTCGTCCAGCGCGCCCTTCACGGTGGCGCGGGCGTCCCGGGTGAAGCGTTCGAACATCACAGCCTCCCGTACTTCTTGTGTACGGCCTGCCGGCTGACGCCCAGCTCGGCCGCGATCTCCTGCCAGGACCAGCCCTGTGCGCGGGCACTGCGCACCTGTACGGCCTCCAGCTGCTCCAGCAGCCTGCGGAGGGCGGCCACGGCGTGCAGGCCCACGCGGGGGTCCTGGTCTCCGGCCCGTTCTGCGAGGTCGGTGGCTTCCGTCATGCATGTCAATCTAGGTTGACAGGGGAGGGCTGTCAACCTAGATTGACAGACGGCTGCCGTGGGGTGCGGTCAGGTGGTGAGGACGATCTTGCCGAAGAGGTCGCCCGCCTCCAGCTTCTCGAAGCCCTCGCGCGCCCGGTCGAGCGGCAGCACCTCGTCGATGACGGGCCGCACGCCGGTGGCGGCGCAGAAGGACAGCAGGTCCTCCAGCTCGTCCTTCGAGCCCATGGTGGAGCCGACCACCTTGAGCTCCAGGAAGAAGATCCGGGTCAGCTCGGCGTGCGCCGGCCGGTCGCCGCTGGTGGCGCCCGAGATGACCAGGGTCCCGCCCGGCCGCAGGGACTTGACCGAATGGGACCAGGTGGCGGCCCCCACCGTCTCGATGACCGCGTCCACCCGCTGAGGCAGCCGGGCGCCGGGCTCGAAGGCCTCCACGGCGCCCAGTTCCACCGCCCGCTTGCGCTTGGCCTCGTCGCGGCTGGTGGCGAAGACCCGCAGGCCGGCCGCGCGGCCCAGGACGATCGCGGCGGTGGCGACCCCGCCGCCCGCGCCCTGGACGAGGACGGAGTCACCCGGGCGCACTCCGGCGTTGGTGAAGAGCATCCGGTAGGCCGTCAGCCAGGCCGTCGGCATGCAGGCGGCCTCCGCGAAGGAGAGCTCGGCGGGCTTGCGCAGCACGTTCCAGGCGGGGACGGTGACCTGCTCGGCGAAGGTCCCCTGGTAGCGCTCGGTCAGGATCGAGCGCGGCTCGTCGGGGCCGACTCCGTGGCCGCTCTGGCCGATCACGGAGTGCAGGACGACCTCGTTGCCGTCCTGGTCGGTTCCGGCGGCGTCGCAGCCGAGGATCATCGGCAGTTTTTCCTGGTCCAGGCCGACTCCGCGCAGCGACCACAGGTCGTGGTGGTTGAGGGAGGCGGCGCGGACGTTCACGGTCACCCAGCCTGGGCGGGCCTCGGGTGCCGGGCGGTCGCCCAGCACAAGGCCGTTCAGCGGCTGGTCTCGGTCGATTCGGGCGGCATAGGCAGCGAACATGCGGCCAGAGGCTACCGGTCGGTAGACCCGTCTGGCCAGGGGTCGAGGCGTGTCGCCACGCCGGAGCGGAAGGTGCACTTTCCCCCTCAAGTTCCCTCCGTACCAGGTGGTTTGTCTGCTGGATAGGACTAAACGGAACGTCGGGAGGGGGTCTGGATCGAGGTAGGATTCAAGCCATGCGACGCGCTCGTCATGAGCCTGTCATTCTCGTCGCCTTCTCACTTTGCGTTCCCGCGTTCTCTCGCGCGCCAGGCAAGGAAAGACGGAACGACCCCTCCCGGTTCGGGGGCCGGGAGGGTGCGTTCTGCGAGGGAACGACGCGCACGCGAAGAGGCCCGGCCGGATCATCCCGGCCGGGCCTCTTCGCGTGGTGCTCAACGTGGCGTTCAGGCCAGGCGGGCCACTCCGTCGGCCTTCGCCGCCGCGGCGACCGCGGCCGTGACGGCCGCGGCGACGCGCTCGTCGAACGGCGAGGGGATCACGTAGTCGGCGGCGAGCTCGTCACCCACGACACCGGCGATGGCGTCGGCGGCGGCGATCTTCATGCCCTCGGTGATCCGGGTCGCGCGCACCTTCAGGGCGCCCGCGAAGATGCCGGGGAAGGCCAGCACGTTGTTGATCTGGTTCGGGAAGTCCGAACGGCCCGTGGCCACGACCGCCGCGTACTTGTGCGCGATGTCGGGGTGGACCTCCGGGTTCGGGTTGGCCATGGCGAAGACGAAGGAGTTCTTCGCCATCGTGGCCACGGCCTCCTCGCCGACCGTGCCGCCGGAGACGCCGATGAAGACGTCCGCGCCCGCGAGGGCCTCCTCCAGCGTGCCGCCCAGGCCCGTCTTGTTGGTCAGGCCCGCGATCTCCGCCTTGACGTCCGTCAGGTCGGAGCGGTCCGCCGAGACGACGCCCTTGCGGTCGGTGACGCAGACGTCGCCGATGCCCGCGTCCACGAGGATCTTGGCGATGGCGATGCCCGCCGCGCCGGCGCCCGCGATCACGGCGCGCAGGTCGCCGAGGGTGCGGCCGGTGAGCTTCGCCGCGTTGCGCAGGGCGGCCAGCGTCACGATCGCCGTGCCGTGCTGGTCGTCGTGGAAGATCGGGATGTCCAGCGCCTCCTGGAGGCGGCGCTCGATCTCGAAGCAGCGGGGGGCGGAGATGTCCTCCAGGTTGACCCCGCCGAAGGACGGCGCGAGGCGGATGACCGTCTCGATGATCTCGTCCGTGTCCTTGGTGGCGAGCGCGATCGGGACCGCGTCCACTCCACCGAACTGCTTGAACAGAATTGCCTTGCCCTCCATGACGGGGAGGGAGGCCTCGGGACCGATGTCACCGAGCCCGAGCACGGCCGTACCGTCGGTGACGACGGCGACCACGTTCGACTTCCAGGTGTACTCGTTCACGAGTTCGGGCTGTTCGGCGATGGCGGTGCACACCTTTGCCACGCCGGGGGTGTACGCCAGGGACAGGTCGTCCTTGTCGTTCACCGGCACCGTGGCCTGGATGGCCATCTTGCCGCCCCGGTGCAGTGCGAACACCGCGTCGGGGTTGTTGTCCGTCGCACTGTCACTGCGAGGGTTGACGATCTCCGCTGCCACTTCGTGTGACCCCTTAAGTCCTTTGAATCGTTGAGGGTGGCCACTCCTGGTTAAGGGGTGGGCGGGCACCGCGTCCGTACTCCGCGTCGGCGGTTGGCCCGCCTCCGCGAAGGGGAGGTTCGTACGCGCGGGCGCGCCGCACGCGCGCCCTGAGCCCCGGATGAGGGGTGTAAGGATCTGTTCTACCCGAAGAACGCGTGCCCAGACGAGTCGATTCCCGCTCAACTGTAGGCCGCTTGTCCTGTTTTTGGCTAAAAGTCCAAACCTCTCTGTCCAATGGGTGAGACGCGCCGTAAATAGTGAGGGTAAAAGGGCTGGTCACGGCGATTTGTGCGGCTCCGAGGGGCCTTGCCCGCAGTCCTGTTGGGTAGTCGGCAGCGCCCGTTATCTGATTTTGACCTGATGGGCAGCCTGAATGCGTCAGTCCGAATGGCAAGATGCCGTAATCACACAGGGACGCGGCACTCGATGGTGCGTGCGCGACCCCTCTCGGATGCTTTTCCACCCCTGCCGGAGGAACCAGCTCATGACCGCAAGCACCACCCGTCGTACGACCGCCGCCCGGTCCCGGATCGCCGCGGTCGGCGCGATCGCGGTCGCCGGCGCCCTGATCCTCACCGGCTGTGGCGACCAGACGGACAAGGGCTCCTCGACCCCCTCGGGCAAGACCGACAACAGCGCCCCGCTGTTCTCGAAGCTCCCGAAGAAGATCCAGGACGCCGGTGTCATCAAGGTCGGCTCCGACACGGCCTACGCGCCGATGGAGTTCGTGGAGAACGGCAAGATCGTCGGTGTGGACCCCGACATCGCCGCGGCGCTCGGCAAGCAGCTCGGCGTGGAGCTCAAGTTCACCTCCGGCACCTTCGACGGTCTGATCACCTCCCTGGAGACCGGCCGCCAGGACGTGGCGATCTCCTCGATCACCGACAACAAGAAGCGCCAGGAGGGCCTGGACGACAAGGGTCAGAAGATCGGCAAGGGTGTCGACTTCGTCGACTACTTCTCCTCCGGCGTCTCCCTGATCCTCAAGAAGGGCAACCCGGACAACATCAAGTCCCTGGACGACCTGTGCGGCAAGACGGTCGCCGTCCAGCGCGGCACGATCTACGAGGACACCTTCAAGGCGCAGGCCGAGAAGTGCGGTGACAAGAAGCTCACCATCGAGGCCTTCGACACCGACGCCGAGGCCCAGACCCGCGTCAAGGCCGGCGGCGCCGTGGCCGACCTGAACGACTACCCGGTCGCCGCGTACATCGCGAAGACCTCGGGCGGCGGCAACGACTTCGAGGTCGGCGGCCAGCAGTCCGACGTCGGCCTCTTCGGCATCGCGGTCTCCAAGGACAACACCCAGCTGCGCGACGCGCTCAAGGAAGCCCTCGACGCCAGCATCAAGGACGGCTCCTACGCCAAGGCCCTGGAGAAGTGGAACGTCCAGGGCAGTGCCGTGCAGTCCGCCACGATCAACGCGGGCAAGTAAGTCCGAGCGCTCCACTGAAGGGCAGTCATTGTGACTGACAAGATCGACAAGGGTCCGGCCGCGACGCCGCCGGCCGGGCCCGGCGCCTCGGGCACCACCCCCTACGAGGCCATCAAGGCAATCCCCGTACGGCACTACGGCCGCTGGATCAGCGCCGTGGCCGTCGCCGTACTCCTCGGGTGGCTCGTCTACGCCTTCTCCCAGGGCAAGATCATCTGGGCGACGGTCGGCGACAAGCTGTTCGACCCCGCCGTGATCGCGGGCATGGGCAACACCATCATCATCAGCATCTCGTCCATGGCGCTGGGCCTCGTGCTCGGCATCCTGTTCGCGGTGATGCGCCTGTCGAAGAACCCGGTCACGAGCTTCGTGTCCTGGCTCTACATCTGGTTCTTCCGCGGCACCCCGGTCTACGTGCAGCTCCTGGTGTGGTTCAGCCTCCCGCTGATCTTCCAGTACATCAACCTGGGGCCGATCTACAAGAACGAGACCGTCGACGTCATGACGCCGTTCATGGTCGCCCTGCTGGGCCTCGGCCTGAACGAGGGCGCCTACATGGCGGAGATCGTCCGTGCGGGCATCCAGTCCGTCGACGAGGGCCAGAGCGAGGCCTCGCACGCGCTCGGCATGACCCAGACGCAGACCATGCGCCGGATCGTGCTCCCGCAGGCGATGCGCGTGATCATCCCGCCGACCGGCAACGAGTTCATCAACATGCTGAAGACCTCCTCCCTGGTCTCGGCGGTGCAGTACACCGAACTCCTGCGGGCCAGCTCCAACATCGGCAGCACCGCCGGCGCGGTCATGGAGATGTTCTTCGTCGCGTCCATCTGGTACCTGGCACTGACGAGCGTGTTCAGCGTCGGCCAGTACTACCTGGAGCGCCGTTACGCCCGCGGCTCGCTGCGCAGCCTGCCCCCCACCCCGTTCGAGCGGCTCAAGGCCAACCTGAACATGTTCCGCCGTACGGAGGTGGCGAAGTGACCGCCCAGCCGATGGTCAAGGCCGAAGGCGTCCACAAGTCGTACGGCGCCGCACACATCCTGCGGGGCATCGACCTGGAGGTCGCCCCCCGTGAGGTCTTCTGCCTGGTCGGCCCGTCCGGCTCCGGCAAGTCCACCTTCCTGCGGTGCATCAACCACCTGGAGCGCATCAACGCCGGCCGGCTCTCGGTCGACGGCGAGCTGGTCGGGTACAAGCAGAAGGGCGACAAGCTCTACGAGCTGAAGGACAGCGAGGTCGCGGCCCAGCGCCGGGACATCGGCATGGTCTTCCAGCGCTTCAACCTCTTCCCGCACATGACGGCCATCGAGAACGTCATGGAAGCCCCGGTCATGGTCAAGGGCGAGTCCAAGGCGGTGGCCCGCGAGCGGGCGATCAAGCTCCTGGACCGCGTCGGCCTCGGCGACAAGGGCGGGAACTACCCGACCCAGCTCTCCGGCGGTCAGCAGCAGCGCGTGGCGATCGCCCGCGCGCTGGCCATGGAGCCGAAGCTGATGCTCTTCGACGAGCCCACCTCGGCGCTCGACCCGGAGCTGGTCGGTGACGTCCTCGACGTCATGCGGGACCTGGCCGAATCGGGCATGACCATGATCGTGGTGACCCACGAGATGGGCTTCGCCCGCGAGGTCGGCGACAACCTCGTCTTCATGGACGGCGGCGTCGTGGTCGAGTCCGGTCACCCGCGCGAGGTCCTGGGCAACCCGCAGCACGACCGGACGAAGGCGTTCCTGTCCAAGGTGCTGTAACCGCGCTACGCGCGTGAGGGGCGGTACGGGATTCCCGTACCGCCCCTTCGCCGTGCCCCGGCGCGGGCCGGCCGCCCGGCGCCGTCGTGAAGTTCCTACTTCAGGCCTAGGACCAGCGCGTCCGAGGGGGAGCGCCAGACCGTGCGGGCCTCGGCGAAGCCGGCCCCGCGCAGGGTCCGGGCGTGCCAGGCCTCGTCCGGGGTGTCGCCGTCCGCGTGCTCCCCGTAGATCTCGAACCGGGCCGCCGTGGGCTCGGCCAGGACCGGGTCGGCCGCGGCCAGGGCCCACCATTCACGCCAGTCCGGGACGCCCAGGGCGCGGGCCCGGTCCATGCCGGCGTGCCGGTGGGCGTGGTCGGCGGCGTCGATGCGCGGGGTGGCGGGGTCGGGCATGTGGTCGGCGTTCATGAAGACCCCGCCGGGGCGGACCAGCGGGGCGATCCGCCCGTACAGGACGGCCAGGTCGGCGCTGGGCAGCCAGTGCAGCGCGGTCGCGGTCAGGACCGCGTCGTAGGACTCGTGCGGGAGGGCCGCGGGCCAGTCGGGGTCCTTGAGGTCGGCGGTGACGAAGGTGACCCGGTCGTCGCCCGCGAAGTGGCCCCGGGCGATCGTCAGCAGCGCGGGGTCGAGATCCAGCCCCGTGCTGGTGGCTTCCGGGAACCGCTTGAAGAGCCTGTCCGTGATACTTCCCGTACCGCACGCGAGATCCAGTACCCGGGGGGCGGGGCCGACCAGTGCTTCCACCATGTCCAGCATGACCCGGAACCGTTCCTCGCGGTCGGGCATGTACCACTCCTGCTGGCGGTCCCAGCTGTCCTGCCAGGCCTGCCAGTCCGTACCGAACGACCCGGTCGCCGTATCCGTCATCGAGAACCCCTCCGTACGTAATACCCTCGAACCAGTACCAGCCGTTACCTCGGCCGCTGCTGACACTAATCCGCATCCGTAAGGACTACAAGTGGAACTGGCCCATTACTCGGACTATGCCGTGCGCCTGGTCAACACCGAGGAGCCGGCCCGCAACAAGGACGCGCTCACCTCGGTGGACGACGTCCGCGCCCTCTTCGGGGCCAGCGTGCAGATGGCCCGCCGGGTCACCGACACCGACGTCACGCGCTTCCGCAACGTGCGCGGCCGACTGCGCGCCGTCTTCGAGGCCGCCGACGGCGGCGACCACGTCCTCGCCGTCGACCTGCTGAACTCCCTCCTCATGGAGTTCCCCGTCAGCCCCCAGGTCTCCGGCCACGAGCTGGTCGGCCCCGACGGCCGCCCCGACTGGCACATCCACCTCGCCGAACACCCCTCCAACGCCTCCGCCGGCTACGCCGCCATGGCGGCGATGGGCCTGGCCTTCGCCCTCACCGAGCACGGCCCCGACCGCCTGGGCCTGTGCCAGGCGCCGCCCTGCCGCAACGCCTACCTCGACACCTCCACCAACCGCTCCCGGCGCTACTGCTCCGACCGCTGCGCCACCCGCGCCAACGTCGCCGCCTACCGCGCCCGCAAGCGGCTGGAGGCCGAGGAGTCCGCACGCATCGGCCGCACCGCCGAGGCCGCCCAGGACAGCCACGCCCTCAGCGAACGCTGACCGTCCGGGCGCGGCCGCAGCCGCAGCCGGGCCACCGCCAGCACCAGCTCCTCGGGGACCGCGCCGTAATCGGTGCTGTCCCCGGTCTCGTTGAACGGGTTGTCGCCGAGCATCCACCAGCCGCCCGGCCGGCGCTCGGCCGCCCGCTTCACCACCAGCAGGTCCTGCTGCAGCGGATGGCGGAAGACCACCACGTCACCCGGCCGGACCAGCGCCTCGTACCGGACCACCAGCCGGTCCCCGTCCGCCAGGGTCGGGGCCATCGACGGGCCCGTCACCTCGGTGATGCCGATGCGCCCCCGTGTGCGCCTGTTCTCCGTCATGTCCGGCCTCCTCGTCCTCCCCGCATGCTGCCGTACGGTCCCGTACGTTCGCTCACCACTCCTCGACCGCCCATGGACTTTTGTCCTAAGCCCATGGGGGCGCCCGCGATTTCCGCTTTCTCAGCGAGTAATCTCCACCCTTGAGAAGACGATCACGAGGAGGACCCACTCCAATGCTTTCCCGCTTCTTCGCCCCCAAGGTGAAGGTCTCCGCCCACTGCGACCTGCCCTGCGGTGTGTACGACCCGGCCCAGGCCCGCATCGAGGCCGAGTCCGTCAAGGCCGTCCAGGAGAAGTACCAGGCCAACGAGGACGCCGACTTCCGCGCCCGCGCCATCACCATCAAGGAGCAGCGCGCCGAGCTCGCGAAGCACCACGTGTCGGTGCTCTGGAGCGACTACTTCAAGCCCCCGCACTTCGAGAAGTACCCCCAGCTGCACACCCTGGTCAACGACACCCTGAAGGCCCTCTCGGCCGCCAAGGCGTCGAACGACCCGGCGACCGGCGCGAAGGCCCTGGAGCTCATCGCCGAGATCGACCGCATCTTCTGGGAGACCAAGGCCGCCTGATCTTGGGCGCCCGAGGGATCTTCCTGCGCTGCCGGTCAGAGCGCAAATGACAACGGCCCGACCGCTCTCCGCGGCCGGGCCGTTGGGCTTTCGCAACGCCGGCTTGGGCGGTGCCATCACGGGCGCCATCGCCCTCATCGCCAGGTAGTACACAGCCGCTGAACGAAGGAGCCCCTTCGGGCCGGGAGGGGGCTCTTTCGTCGTTCCCCGACTGCTTCGGTCAGGGTGCGGCGGCCGGAGCGATTTCGAGGACCATGGCCTTGTGGAACGGGGCGCCCTCCCACGGATGGGACGTCCCGACAGCCCGGTACCCCCACGCGGCGTACGCCGTCTGGGCGGGAGCGGCCTCCGGCTCGGGCCGGACAGTCAGTGTGACCCGCTCCGCGGCGAGTCCGTCGAGGAGGGCGGCGTGAAGCGCTGCGGCGACGCCCCGGCGGCGCCAGGGCTTTCGGACGGCCAGCTCCATGATCACCCACGTACGGGCGCCGTCCTCGCGCGTGAAGTCCTCCGGCAGCTCCCTGTCCAGGTTGCCCCACCACCCGGTGCCAGCCGAGAGCAGGTACCCGTAGGCGAAGCCGATGACCTCCTCGCCGTCGCGGGCGGTGATCAGCCGCATCCCGGCCCGCTGGACGTGAACGAGGTAGTGGTCGATGAACTGCGCGACGTCGGAGGGGCCCTCGTTGTAGGGCGGCTCGGCGTAGACCTCCTCGTAGGCAGGAAGGAACGCATCGAGGGCTCCGGCGGCCTCGGGCCCCTCGAATCGCTCGTACTTCACCTCGGACGTCACGCCGCCCCCCTTGCCTGTACATGCTCGGCCAGTTCTCCAGCAGCCTCCCGGGCGGAGGCGGCTTCGACGGTCCACAGCACGCCGGCCACCTCGGCCAGCCGCTTCGTGACGCGCCCGGATTCGACCTCCTCCAGGTGCTCCAAGCTGCCTACCGCATGCGCGGCTCCCTCGTCCACCTCCCCGGCGGCAATGAGGTTCTTGGCCAGGGTGATCCGGTAGAGGGCTCTGTTCCGGCCGTAGGTGGTCTCCTGGTGCTGGAGAGCCGCGCTGAGGAAGCGGGTGGCGGCGGCGTGGTGGCCGAGCTCGCTGCAGAGGAGGCCCTGTGCGTACTCAAGTTCCGCCGGCCCGTGGAATGCCGTCCACTCGGGGGACGGGCGGCCCTTCCGGGACATGGACTTCATCGCCACGCCGAGCCGGGAGCTCGCCGCTGGACCGTCCCCCATCATCGCGAGGGCGCGTGCTTCCCGGGCGGCGATGAGGGACTGGAGGACGGGGGAGCCGAGGCTCGTCGCGCGATCCTGGGCGGCGCGGGCGAGGTCGAGGCCGTCACGTGCTCTGCCCTCGTGGCAGGCCTGGAGGCTCATGGAGGAAAAGATCAAAATCTCGAGGTTCGTGTCCTTCAGCATCGTGGCCGTGGTGAGGGCTTCGCCGAAGTAGCGTCGCGCGCCCTCCTGGTCGTCGGCGTCGTAGGCGAGCCAGCCGCAGTGTTCGGCGATCTCGCCTGAGAGGAGCTGGAGCTGCCGGCCGATCGTGTCCGGGTATTGGCCGGTATTGATCACACGGCGGACGCGCCGTAGGTGGCGCACAGCCAGGGAGCGGACGTCTCCGCCGCCGTACGCGTCATCCAAGTTCGGTCGGACAAACTCCGAACATGGCGTGCAATGTCCGCCAGGCCTTAGCGCGAGGCGCGGGCGGGTAGGGCTGTCGCCATCGCCGAACCTGCCGGTCCGTCAGCGTCACGGGCTCGCCGAGGATGTCCGCAGTCACCTGGAAAGCGCGCAAGAAGTCCGCCGGCTTCTCCCAGCCCTGGACGACGCACGCGTGGGCGAAGGCTGTCAGATCGGGTTGCACCGTCACCTCCGGTGAGCTTGAGGTTTCTGACCGTAGCGGCTTCGGGGGTCCGTGAAAGTCCGCTCGACGCGAAAAGTCCGGCCGAAAGTCCGGCTGAAGGTCCGGCGGCGGCAGTCCGGGAGCCGTTGACTCGTAGGTGTGGGAGGCGGCGGGCAACGCCCGCCGACCGTTCGCCCGCTGACGAAGCTAGGGAACCGCCATGTCTTCCAAGAGAACGGCCGACTGGTACGCGAGCTGTCTGCCCGAGCCTGCGGACGCCCATGCCGAATGGCAGGACCACGGCATCGCCGTACTGCCGCTCGGCGCCCGCTTCGAGGCCGTACGCATTCCCGACGCCCTCGCCTACGCGGCCACCGAGAGCTCCGAGCACCGCGTCGTGGACATGGCCCTGGCCCTCGCCTTCGAGGGGCCCCTCATCCACGACTCGCGCGGCCGGAACCACTACGCGCTCGTCGAGGATCCGGTTACCACACGGCCTTGCTGTGTGAGCGAGTCGGCTCCGCGCGGGTGGTCGCCATCGAGGTGGACCAGGAGCTCGCCCGCACGGGCGCCGAGAACCTCAAGGCGGCCGGCTATGACCCCGAGCTGATCGTGGGCGACGGCCTCGCGGGCGCGCCCGACGCGGAGCCGTTCGGCCGGATCATCAGTACAGCGGCGCTCCGGCGCGTTCCGTACGCCTGGATCGAGCAGTCCGGGCGGAACGGCGTGATCCTCACCCCGTTCGGGACGGCCTACAGCAACGCGGGACTCCTGCGGCTCCGCGTCGATGCTCCGGGCACGAAGGCGGACGGCGCGTTCGTCGGCGAATCCTCGTACATGTGGATCCGCTCCGAGCGGCCGACCGTCGACCTCCGGGCCCCCGACGAGTCGATCGGCCGGCAGTCGCCGATCGATCCCGCACAGGTTCTGGGATCCGGACACCTCCAGGACTTCGCCATCGGCCTCCAGGTCCCGGACGTCTCCTTCTCGCACCGTGGAAATGGCGGTGACCGGCAGGTCCAGTTCGTGGACGAGGCCGGCACCTCGGCCACGATCGTCCGCTACGGCGACTGGTGGGAGGAGGACGCGGTCCGCTCGTGGGGACCGCGCGACCTCTGGGCGGAAGTGACAGCCGCGTACACCTGGTACGAGCTGCAAGGCCGACCGCATCACCCGCTTCGGCGTCACGGTCGACCGGTCCGGCCAATACGTGTGGCTGGACGACCCTGCCCAGCTCGTCGGGTCCTGACCCAAGCCCCTGCCGGACGCTCTCCGGCAGGGGCTACCCGTCTGTTCCGGCCAGAGAGCGGCTCGAACTCGGGGCGGAGCGCTCCGTTCCGTGTGATTGCCGGTCACGGGGGAGCCGGGGAAGGGCTTGCCGTCGGGCCCCTCGGACGTACGGGCGACGCAGACCGTTGCGGGTCCGCGCCGCTCCCCGTGGCTACTCCTCGTCCTCGTCCTCGTCGTCCAGGCGGGCCAGCCAGGTCGCCAGGCGTTCCACCGGGACCTCGAAGTCCGGGTTCAGGTCGACGAAGGTGCGCAGCTGCTCGGCCAGCCACTCGAAGGTGACCTCCTCCTCGCCGCGCCGCTTCTCCAGCTCCTCGATGCCGCGATCGGTGAAGTACAAGTCGGGCTCCGTGCCGTGTGGTGATGGGGGTGTTTCCCGCCAGGATAAGCCGGGCCCCGGCGACATCTCCCGCCGTCCCCGCCACGGCGCTAGCGTGGAGGTCCCGGTGGGGTGAGCGGGGGACGGGGGTCGAGGGATGCCTGATGGGCGCACGGCCGGCCCCGTACGCGCCTTCGAGCTCCTGGAGCCCTTGGTCCGGGCCGCCACGGTACGCGTCCACGCGCCCCCGGGCGGGTATGACAACCCCGGCAACGACTGGACCGGACCCACGTGGGGGAGCGGCTTCTTCATCGCCCCCGGCTGGGTCCTGACGTGTGCGCACGTGGTCGGTGAAGGGGGTGCTGCGGTGCGTCTGGCGGGGCGTGAGGTCGGCATCAGCTTCTTCTCGGGACCGGCGGGAACGGGCTCCGGCCCCCCGGGCTCCCGGGCCGACGCGGGCATCGGGACGGTCACCGGGCGCGTGGAGTGCGTCCTGCCCGAACGGCTGGAGGATCGGCGGCCCGGCCGGCGCGCCCTGTGGGACCTGCCCGACCTGGCGCTCGTCCGGGTGCTCTCGCCGATCTCCCACGCCTGCGTGTGGCTGACCGACCGGGCCGGACCCCGGCTGGAGGAGGCCGCGTACTTCGGCTGCACCGAGGAACTCGGCATCCGCGAGATCACCGGCCGCACCACCCGGCTGCGCGGCACCGCCGCGGGCGGCGCCGCGATCCGCCTCGGAGACGAGGACGAGATCGAGGCCGGCATGTCCGGCGGGCCCGTGGTGGACCTGGCGCGCGGAGAGGTCATCGGCGTGGTCAAGGCCCGGCGGCACGGCGGCGGGGGCGGACTCGCCGTGTCCGTGGACCGGCTGCGGACCCTGCCGATGGCCGCGACCGGACAGACCGGCCTGTACCGCAGGGTCATGCAGGCCCACGACCTCTACCACTACGACCGCCACGTCAGCGACCTCGACAGCCGCCGGACCTGGACCGACGTGCACGACGAGCTCGCCGCCGCGGACGGGGACCCGTACGGCGGGCGCGCGCGGCTCACCCCCGGCGAACGCACCACCCTGTGCGGGCTGCTCGCCGAACTGCCGCCGCCCGGCTCCTCGGAGGCCGTACGCGAGCTGGCCGAGCGGGCCCGCGGCGAGGAGCCCGACACCGCCCTGCCGGCCCCGCTCAGCTGGCGCGACGGGCTCGGGCTGCTCCACGACCCGCCCGGCGCGGGCGGGGAGGCCGCCGCGATGCTCCGGTACGCCACCGACGTGAGCGTGGCCGACCACCGAGAACCCCCGGCGCCCGGGGCCGACGAGGAACTGTGGGACTGGGTCCGCGCCACCGCGGAACGGCTGTGGCGCCCGCTGCGGCGCGAGCTCGCCGAGCGCCACGAGCGCGGCCTCGCCGAGCGTGAACGGCGCCGGCGCGCCGCCGTGGGCCGGGCGGCGCACGGACCGGTCCGGCGGGACCGGCGACTGCCCTCCGGGCCCTCGGTGCTGCTGGAGGTGTGGGCGCACGGCTGGGAGGACGTCTACGACTGGCGGGTCTCGGTGCTCGCCGGACCGGCCCGCCCCGGCCGGGTCACCCCGGTGGAAGCGGGCGTACGCGAGACCCTCGCCGCGCTGCCCGAGGCACTGCGGGCCCCGCTCGCCGAGGGCTTCCGCCGGTGCGACACGCACGAGTCGGCCGCGCTCCTCGAAGTGGCGGTGGCGCCCGACCTGTTCGGGCTCGCCGTGGACGCCTGGACGGTCTCCGGCGGGGTGCCGGTCGGCGTCCAGCGGCCGGTGGTCTTCCGCCTGCCCCCGGGACGGGCCGGGGAGGCGGCCGGCCCGCGCTGGGCCCGCGTGCAGGCCGGGCCGCTCCTGGACCAGCGCGCCGACTGCGCGCGGGGGCGACCCCGCAGCCCCTCGCCGGAGTGGCTCGCGGGGCTGGCCGACAACACCGTGCCGGTGCTCTGCCGGGCGCCCGGCGCCGAACCGACCCTGGGCGCGCTGCACGTCCTGCGGGACGCGGGCTACGGGGTGGTGGTGTGCCGGCGGCCCCCGGCCGACCCCGGGGTGTCCTGCGCGCCCTACCACCGGGGCGTTCGGGAGGAACTGGCCGAGGCGGGCCGGGGCGCGGTGCTGCCGCTGCGCGTCCAGGCGCTGCGCGGGCGGGCGTACGGGGCGGATCCCGACGCCTACTGGGCGGCCGGGCTGGCCCTCGTATGGGAGGACCCGGCGCGGGCCCTGCCCGAGGACGAGCCGCTGCAGGGGGATCTGTGAACCGGCGGGCAGGTGGCCGGCGGGAGGGGCGCCGGCGGAGCGGGAGCCGGTGCGGGCGAGTCGCGTTGCGTGGGAGGGGACGGCCGTGAACGACGAATGGCTCATCTACCGGGGAGTGGGCGAACCCCACGACGGGATCGGGGCGCTGCCCGATCCGCCGCCGTGGCGGGACTTCGACGGCGGCCCCGTCGAACCGCCCGGCGGGGCGGCCGCCACCGCCGCCGACAACGTGGCGCGCCGCCTCGGCGCCCACCGGCAGGCCGCCGAACTGCACCGGCCCGAGCCGGAGGAGCTGGAGGCCGTCAACGCGGCGCTCTACCTGCGCAGGCCGCTGCTGGTCACCGGCTACCCCGGCACCGGGAAGTCCACCCTCGCGCACGCCGTCGCCCACGAGCTGAAGCTCGGCCGGGTGCTGCGCTGGCCCGTGGTGTCGCGGACCGTGCTCCAGGAGGGGCTGTACCGCTACGACGCGCTGGCCCGGCTCCAGGACGTGCAGATCGCCGCGAGCGGGGGCGGCGGGGCCGGGGGGATCGGGGCCGGGGGGATCGGGAAGTACATCCGGCTGGGGCCGCTGGGGACGGCGCTGCTGCCCACCGAGCGGCCGCGCGTCCTGCTGATCGACGAGCTCGACAAGAGCGACATCGACCTGCCGAACGACCTCCTGAACGTACTGGAGGAAGGCGAGTTCACCCTCCCGGAACTGGAGCGGGTCGCCGACTCCGAGCCGGAGGTGCGGGTGCTCACCGACGACGGGGCGAGGGTGACCGTCCGGGACGGGCGGGTGCGCTGCCGGGCCTTCCCGTTCATCATCCTGACCAGCAACGGCGAACGGGACTTCCCGGCGGCGCTGCTGCGCCGGTGCATCCAGCTCAAGCTGGGGCAGCCCGGGGAGAAGCGGCTGGCCACCATGGTCCGGGCGCACCTGGGGGAGGACGCCGCCCGGCTGGGCGCCGACCTGATCCGGGAGTTCCTCAGCCGCTCGCGCTCCGAGCTCGTCGCCGCCGACCAGCTGCTCAACGCCATCTACCTGACGCACTACGCCGCCCCGCCCACCCGGGAGGACCTCGCGGACCTGCTCATCCAGCGCCTCGACCGTCCGAGGTGAGGGCCCGTGGCCGCCTCCGCTGACCAAGGGCCCGTGGAGCCCGACATCCGCGCCCTGGCCGGGTTGCTGCGGGCCGCCGGGCTCGATCCGTCCGCCGGGGAACTGTCCGACGCCCTCTGGCTGGCCGGGCGTACCCGCACCCGTGCCCGGCCCGTCCCCGCCGGTCCGGATCCGGTCCCGGCGGATCCGGACCGGCGGGGACGGGAGGACCCGGGGGAGCGGCCGCCCCCGCCGCCGCGCCGGGAGGAACCGGAAACCGAGGATCCGGTCAGGCTCTACGCCGCCGGGGCGCGGCACGCCGCCGACGGAGACCCGGACGCGGAGATCCCGCTCGGGGGCGGGGTGCCGGTCCGGGTGCCCGGCGCCGCCGCGCTGCCCCGCATCCTCGACATCCAGCGGGCCCTGCGCGCCCTCCAGCGCCACCGGCCCCCCGGCCTGCCCGTCCGTACGGTCCTCGACGAGGCCGCCACCGCCGAGGCCAGCGCCCGCGCCCCGGGCCTGGTCATCCCGGTGCTCCGGCCGGAGACCCGGCGCGAGGCCACCGTCAGGCTGGTGATGGACGCCTCCCCCTCCATGGCGGTCTGGCAGGAGATGTTCGAGGAACTCCGGTCGGTCTGCGAGCGGCTGGGCGCCTTCCGGGACGTCCAGGCGCACTACCTGCACCGCCTCGCGGACGGTACGGCCGCCGTCGGACGCGGCCCCTCGCCCGCCGCCGCCCTGCGCTCGGGCGACCAGCTGCGCGACCCCACCGGGCGGGCACTGACCATGGTCGTCTCCGACTGCACCGGCCCGGTGTGGCGGGAGGGTGAGGCCCAGCGGCTGCTCCACCGCTGGGCCGAGTGCACGCCCTGCGTGATCGTGCAGCCCCTGCCGCAGCGGCTGTGGAACCGTAGCTGGCTGCCGACCGAGCGCGGGGTGCTGGAGCACGCCGAGGGTGGTGGCGGAGCCGTCGGCGGCGGGCTGAAGCTGAGGTTCCGCCCCGACCGGCCGCCACGGCCCGGACAGCCCACGGGCGGGCTCACCGTCCCCGTGCTGCCGCCGCACGCCGCCGCCCTCGGCGCCTGGGCCCGGCTCGTCGCCGGACTCGGCACGGGCCCGGTGCCCGCCGAGGTCGGCCGGGTCCTCGCCCGGCACCCCGCCGCCCCCGTCCCGCTGCCCCGCACCGCCCGGCCGCCCCACGAGCTTGTCCGCCGCTTCCGCGCCTCCGCCTCGCCCGGTGCCGTACAGCTCGCCGTGTACCTGGCGGCGGCGCCGTTGACGCTGCCCGTGATGCGTCTGGTCCAGCGCACGATGCTGCCGGACTCGGAACCCTCCGACCTGGCCGAGGTGCTGCTCGGCGGGCTGCTGCGGCGCAGCGGCGAACCCCCGGGGAACTGGTACGAGTTCGTCCCCGGGGTGCAGGACGTGCTGCTGGGGCCGCTGGGACGCGACGAGGCCGCCCTGGTGCTCAAGCACTGCTCCGAGTACGTACGGGCGCACTTCGGCCGCGGCGTGCGCGACTTCCCCGCGCTCGCCGTCTCCCAGCTCACCGGCGTCCCCCCGGACGCCCCCGCCGACGACCCCGGCCGGGTGCCCGCCGGGCGGCTCCCGCAGGCCTTCGCGCACGTCTCGGCCAAGGTCGTACGCCGCTACCTGCCCGGTCCCCCCGAAGACGACCCGGACGCCCCTCTGCCCGAGCCCGCCCCACCCGCCCCCGCGGGCCGGGCCCCCGGGCTCCTGGCCGCCCGGGACCGCCTCGCGGACGGCGACGCCCGGGCCCTGTACGAGGCCGCCGCCCTGCTGCGGCGGGCCGTGGCGGCCCCGGCCGGGCCCGAGGACCCGCCGGAGGAGGCGGAGACCGAGCTGGCGGGGGCACTGCTGCGGCTGTGGGCCGTCCAGCGGGACCCCGAACTCCTCGACGAGGCCGAGCGGGCGGTGGCCGGGCTGGGCTCCCCGCCCGCCCGGGCGGCCCGGGGCCGGGTGCTGTACGAGCGGGCCCTGGCGGCCGGGCCCGACCCGGAGCTGCTGGCCGCCGCCGACCGGGAGTTCGCCGCGGCGGGCGCCGCCGCCGGCCCCGCCCTGCGCCGCGACTGCGCCGTGCGCCGGGCGCAGACCCTGATCCGGCTGGGCGCGCTGCGCGACGACCCGGGCCCGCTGCACGAGGCCCGGTCCGCACTGGAGGCCCTCACCGGCCCGGACACCGCCCCCGGCACGGGGCCGCAACCCGCCCTGGCCCTGGCGCTGGGGCGCGTCCTGCTGGCCCTGCTGCCCCGCACCCCGGACCCCACCGAGCGAGCCGCCCTGGCCGAGCAGGCCGCCGCGCACCTGTCACGGGGCCTCACCGCGCTCGTCGCCGAGCGGGCCGCCGCCACCGCCCCGGACACCGGCACGGGCACCGCCGGGGCTCCTGCCGCCGGGGAAGTGTCCCCCGCCGAAACCGCCGCCGCGCGCACCGCCCACGTCCGGGTGGAGCTGGCCGAGGCCCTGCGGTACCTGCCCGCCCGGCTGGAGGAGGCGGCCGGGCAGCTGGCCCGCGCCCTGGGTGAGGCCGCCGTCGAGCCCGACGCGCGGCTCGCCGCCCTGTTGTGCCTGGCCCGGGTGCACCGGGCCCGGTACGCCCGTGACGCGGATCCGGCGGACCTGGAGGAGGCCTCGGAGGCGTACGGGCGCGCCCGTAGGCTGATCCCCCGGGACGGGGAGGCCTTCGCGGAGCTGCTGCCCGAGTGGGGCGACGTACTCCTGGACCGCACGCGCGCCGAGGGCGGGCGCCGCTTCGCCTCCACCGCCGTACGGGTCCTGCGCGAGAGCCGCTCGGCGGTGCCCCAGTCCGACCCGGGCGCCGCCCCCCGGCTGCTGCGACTGGCCACCGGGCTGCGGCTGCGGCACGCCTACGAGGGGGACCTGGTCGACCTCCGGGAAGCGGAGTACCTGCTGGAACTCGCCGTCCGGCAGAGCCACCGCCCCCTGGAACGGGCCCGAGCCTGGCGCGACCACGGCGACGTCCAGCAGGAGATCCACGCCCACACCCGCACCGTCGACCGCCTCGACCGGGCCGCGGACTCCTACCGCCGGGCCTGGCGCGCCGCGCTGGAGGCCGACCAGGACGAACGGCGGGACACCGCGCTCCGGCTGGCGGTCCGCGTCCAGGAACTGCGCGGCGAGGTACTGGAACGCCTCGCCCGCCCGCGGGCCGCACTCGACGCCTACCGGGCCGCCCTGGAACTGCGCCGACGCCTCGACCCGGCGCGGGACGGGGCGCCCGAACCGGAAACGGTGGAGTGCGAGGCGGCGGCCGGAGCGGTGGAGGCCGCACCATCCCGGGTGCCGTGGTCCGCCGAGGCGCTCACGGCGCGGATCCGCGCCCTGGAGGAGGGCCTGTGAACCGTTTCCCCCCGCCGGGCGGCGGGAAGAGGCAGTGGACCGGAAGAGCGGGACGACAGGGGGACGGGCAGCCCATGGTGACCGGACGTCAGGAAGCGGCAGCACCGACCCGCCCGTGTCCCGGGCGGCTCCCGGACCTCTCCGGGCTCGACCTGGCCGCCCTGCGCGGGATCGGCCATCCCGTGCTCGCCGAGGTCATCGAGAGCATGGTCGAGCGGGTCACCCACCCCGCCGAGATCCTCAACGCCTTCGACTCCGGCGTCGCCTGACCGCACGTCCCGCCCACGCGGGTTGACCACTTTCCGCCGTTAGCCGGGCCCGTCCGAGGGGCAGGGATGGACCGTCCCGGGGGTCCCCCCGGCATGAGCCGGGGGAGGGAGGTGCGGGCGGATGAGCCAAGCGATCACGAGCGGTCCCGTGCTGCCCGCGCACCGGGCCCTCGACCGGCACGCGCGCCACGCCCCCTGGCCGTACACCCGCCTCGACGTGCCGGCCCTGCGCGCCGCCGGCCACCGTCCCCAGCCGATCAGGCAGTTCGTCCTCAAGACCCACAGCCGCTGCAACCTCGCGTGCACCTACTGCTACGTCTACGAGATGGCCGACCAGAGCTGGCGCACCCGCCCCGCCGTCATGACCCGGGCCACCGCCCTGCGCGCCGCCGAACGGATCGCCGAGCACGCCGCCGCCCACGACCTGCCCCGCGTCGACCTGGTCCTGCACGGCGGAGAGCCCCTCCTGGCGGCGCCCGCCGCCCTCGCGGCGCCCGTCGACGCGGTACGGGCGGCCGTGGCCCGGCACGCACCCCGCACCCGCGTCACCGCGAGCGTGCAGACCAACGGCACCCTCCTGACCCGGGGCCGGATCACCGCCCTGGCCGCCGCCGGGATCCGGGTCGGCGTCAGCCTCGACGGAGGACTGCCCGCGCACAACACCCGCCGCGTGGACCACGGCGGGCGGCCCGGCTTCGGCGCCGCCGCGCGCGGGCTGCGGCTGCTCGCACGGCACCCCGAGGGCTATGCCGGGGTGCTGTGCGTGGTGGACCTGGCGCAGGACCCGGTGGAGACGTACGAGTCCCTGCTCGACTTCGCGCCGCCCGCCATCGGCCTGCTGCTGCCGCTGGCCAACTGGAGCACCCCGCCACCGGGCCGTCCGGGGCCCGGGACCCCGTACGGCGACTGGCTGCTGGCCGTCTTCGACCGCTGGTGGCACGACGGGGTGCGGCGGACCCGGATCCGGATCTTCGAGGAGGTCATCGCGCTGCTGCTGGGCCTGCCCACCGCCACCGAGACGCTCGGCCTGGCCCCGGCCGCCACCGCCGTCGTCGAGACCGACGGCGCCATCGAGCAGGCCGACTCGCTGAAGTCCGCCTACGAAGGGGCCGCCGCGACCGGCATGACCGTCGACACCCACAGCTTCGACCAACTGCTCGACCACCCCGGCTTCGCCGCCCGCCAGCTGGGCCGGGAGGCCCTCGCACCCGGCTGCCGCTCCTGCGAACTCGTCGAGGTGTGCGGGGGCGGCCACTACCCGCACCGCTACCGCGCGGGGGAGGGCTTCCGCCAGCCGTCCGTGTACTGCACCGACCTCCAGGCCGTCATCCGGCACATCGCCGGGGCCCTGCACCTGGCCGCGACGACGGGACGGGCCGCCTCATGACCCACCACACGGGAGCGGCCGAAACCGAAACCGATGCCGACGCCCGTTCCCGGGCCCGAACGGCCTCCCGAACCCCTCCGAACGACATCCTCCCCGAGGACCGGGCCCAGGCCCAGGCCCCGCCCCGGGTGCTCGGCCGCACCCAGGATCCCCCCGACCGGGAGTCGTCCCGGGGGCAGGTGCCCGCGCAGGCGGGGGGCCACGGCCGGGTCCAGGGCGGCCTCGGGGACCAGGCCCGGGACCAGGGGCAGGGTCAGGGTCCGGGCCGGGGCCAAGGCCGGGACGAGGACCGGGGCCGGGACCAGGACCAGGACCGGGGGCAGGGCCGGGATCCGGGCGTGGCCCCTGGGGACGGCGGCGCCCGTGCGGAGCCCGGCGGCGGGCTCGCGCGCTTCACCGTCAGCTCCCACACGCTGCGCGCCCTCGCCTCCACCGAGCCCTCGGCCGAGGGCACCCGCCTGGTGCGCGACGTGCGCCGCTCCAAGCGGCTCCTGCTGCTGCGCGCCGTCCTCGACGCCGCGCCCGGCGCGGAGGCCGCCGAGCGGTGGGCGCTCCTGGAGGAGGCCGAACGGCAGGACCCCGAGGCCGTGCGCGACGTCCTGCACTACCCCGCCACCGGCGTCTGGGCCGAGGAGACCCTGCGCCGCCTGCACGCGCCCCAGGGACCCCCGCCCGACCTCGCCCACCTCGGGGCGCTCGCCGTCGCCGCCGCGCTGCGCGCCGGGATCGGCTTCAAAGCCACCCTGAGGCCCGTCGGCGGCCGGCTCGCACTGCCCACCCTCGGGCTGCTGCGCCCCGACCGGCCCGGCCCGCTCGCCCTCACCGAACGCTCCTGGGACGCCTGCGCCACCCTCCCGCTGCACGCCCTGCCCGGCGGCCGGACCGCCCTCGACGACCTCGACCCCTACCGTGCCCCGCCCGCCGCGCACCCGGCATCCGTACGCCCGGCCCGGCGGCTCACCCCAAGGGGCCACAAGCGCTGGGACACCCAGTGGTCCGGCGCCCTCACCCTGCTGGAGCGCTACGACTCCACCCGCGCGGACGAGATCGGCAGGCTGCTGCGCTCCGTGGTCCCCCTCGCCGGCGGCACCCGCTCCAGCGGTGCCACCCTCCCCGCGGCCGCCGGTTCCGTCCTGGCCCGCGCCCAGGCCCCGCCCGCGCTGGCGGCGACCCTGGTCCACGAGGTGCAGCACGGCAAGCTGGCCGCCCTCGCCGACATCCTCACCCTGCACACCGCCGACCGCACGCCCCGGCTCTGGGCCCCCTGGCGCAGCGACCCGAGGCCGCTGGAGGGGCTGCTGCACGGGGCGTACGCGCACCTGGCGCTGGCCGGGTACTGGCAGCGGGCCGCGCTGTACGGGGCCCGGGGCGCCTGGGCCCAGCACGCCCGGGTGCGCGCACAGGTCGCCGCGGTCCTCCCCGTACTGCGGGCACAGCCACAACTGACCCTCACCGGGCGGGAGTTCGTCGACGGAATGGCGGCCGCCGAGCGGACCATGGACGAACTGCCGCCCCCCGGAGACCAGCACGCGACCGCCCGGCGCGCGCTGGAGCGCGAGCGGCGCGCCTGGTGCGAGGCCCACCCCGAACTCGCGGCATTCGTACAGGTCTGAGGGCCCCGGGCTGCGGTACCTTTCAAGCCCGCACAGCCGCTCGCACAGCCCCCGCAACACCCCCGCAACACCCCCGCACCGCCCCTCGCACCGCCTCACGTCCCGTCCACCGCCCGGACCCCAGGGAGACGGCCGCATGACCGGTACCGGTACGCGACTCGACCGTGACGGAGCCGCCCAGCCGCAGCGCTTCGTCATCAGCTTCGCGGGCTTCAACCGCCCCTGGGCGGTGTGGATCGCCCACCGCCTGGAGGAGCACGGCCACCGCGTCGCGCTCCAACGCTGGGACCCCCAGACCAGTCCCGGACTCGCCGAGGCCCTGGACGACCTCCCCCGGGCGGGAGGCAAGGTCCTCCTCGTCCTCAGCGAGCGTTACTTCTCCGCCGGCACCCACACCGACGAGGAGTGGAACACCGCCCTGCGCGCCGTCACCGAGGCCCACCCGGACCGGTTCGCCGCCGTCTGCCTCACCGACGCCCCGCTGCCGAGCGCCGTGGCCGCGCTGGAGAAGACCGACCTGTGGGGCCTGGACTCCTACGAGGCCGAGTACCGGGTGCTGCGCCGCCTGGAGCTGCCCACCGACCGGATCGGCACCGAGAGCGGCCGCCGCGGGCCCCGCTTCCCCAACGACCCGCCCGAGATCTGGGGCCGGGTCCCGCGCCGCAACCCGCGCTTCACCGGCCGCAACGACGTCATCGGCCGGCTCCGCGAAGCCCTCACCGAGGCCCCGCCCGGCGCGTCCACCGTGACCCTGCTCGGGCTGTCCGGCGTGGGCAAGACCCAGGTGGCCACCGAGTACGCCTACCGCTTCGCCTCCGAGTACGACGTCGTCTGGTGGGTGCCCGCCGAGGACCGCCCCACCCTGCGCGAACGCCTCGCCGACCTGGCCCCCGCCCTCGGCCTGCCGCGCGGCGCCGGCAGCTACGGCGAGCAGATCCGGGCCGTACTGGAGGCGCTGCGGCGCGGAGCGCCGTTCCACCGCTGGCTGATGGTCTTCGACGGCTGCGACAGCCCCGACGACCTCACCGACCTGCTGCCCTCCGGCGCCGGCGACGTGATCATCACCTCGCGCAACCGCGAATGGGCCGCCCGCCACACCAGCCTCGTCGAAGTCCCCCTCTACGCCCGCCCCGAGTCCATCACCTTCATCCGCCGCCGGGCCCGCCGCCTCACCAGCGAGGAGGCCGACCAGCTCGCCGAGGCCCTGGAGGACTACCCCCTCGCCCTCGACCAGACCGCCGGCTGGCTCGCCGACTCGCCGATCGGCGTGGGCGACTACCTGAACCTCCTCCAGCGCAGGCTCGACTCCCACGAGGCCGTCACCCTCTCCGACGACTACCCGCTGCCCTTCCCGACCGCGCTGGCCATACTCCTCAACAACGTCCGGGAGAACTTCCCCGACGCCCTCGCCCTCCTGCGGCTGTTCGTCTTCTTCGCCCCCGGCAGGGTCCCGCTGCGGCTGCTGCGCGAGTTCCCCGCCGACGACGTGCCCGAACACCTCGCCGGCCTGATCAACGACCAGATCCGCTGGAACGCGGCCCTCAACAAGCTCGTCCAGTTCTCCGTCGTCCGCCTGGAGTACTCCGACCTCTCCGTGGAGGAGGGCGGTGGCCTGGAGACCGTGCAACTGCACCGCATGGTCCACAACATCGTCCGCGAGAACCTCGCCGAGGACGAGGCCGACCAGCTCTCCCGCGCCGTCCGCCAGGTCCTCGCCGCCGCCGACCCCGGCCGCCCCACCGACTCCAGGCTCTGGCCCCGCTACGCCGAACTCATCCCGCACCTCGACTCCGCCGGCGTCCTGACCAGCAGCAACCCCCGCATCCAGACCTTCCTGCTGCACTGTCTGCGCTACCTGATCCTCGCCGGCGAGTACCGCACCTGCCTGCGCCTGTCCGAGCAGACCGACGGCGTCTGGCGGGCCATGCTCGGCGACGACCACGACCAGGTCCGCGAACTCAGCTACCACTACGGCGGCGCCCTGCGGATGCTCGGCCGCTTCCGGCAGGCCGAGACCCTCGCCCGCTCGGTCGCCGACCGGCTCGTCACCGAACGCGGCGACCGCGACCTGGAGACCCTGCGCGCCACCAGCACCTACGCCGGGGTCCTGCTCGGCACCGCCAAGTTCGACCAGGCCCGGACCCTGCTGGAGCACGCCTTCGGCACCTACCGCGAACTCCTCGGCGAGGACGACTCCACCACCCTCAACGCCCAGAACAACGTCGCCGTCGTCCTGCGCCTGCTCGGCCGCTACCAGGAGGCCTACGACACCGACCTGGACACCCTGCGCCGCCGCGAACGGGTCCTTCGGGTCCGCCACATCGCCACCCTCTCCTCCGGCATCGGCTGCGCGATGGGCCTGCGCCTGATGGGCCGCTACCGCGAGGCCCTCGCCCGCCAGGAACAGGGCCTCAAGCTCAACACCCAGGTCCTCGGCGTCAACCACCCGCAGACCCTGCGCGCCGAGCACAACCTCGGCATGTGCCTGCGCCGCTCCGGTGACATCCCCGGCGCCGGCGCCCGGCTGCGCGGCGTTCTGGAACGCTCCACCCGGGTGTTCGGGGCCGAGTTCCCCTGGACGCTGATGGTCGCCTCCGACTACGCCACCTACCTGCGCGAGTACGGGGACATCGAGGAGGCCCGCCGGATCTCCGAGGAGGTCGTCCGCGGCTACCAGTCCCAGCTCGGCCTCGCCCACCCGTACAGCATCGGCACCGTCGGCAACCTCGCCCTCGTACTGCGCGCCCAGGGCGAACGGGCGGAGGCCCTCAACCTCGCCGAACAGGCCCTGGTCGGCATGCGGGCCGCGCTCGGCGACCGCCACCCCTGGACCCTGGGCTGCGCCCTGAACACCACCGGGCACCGCAACATCACCGGCCGCCTGGAGGACGCGCTCGACCTCAGCCGCGAGACCCTGCGCGGGGCCGAACGGATCCTCGGCCCCGACCACCCGATGGCGCTCAGCGCCCAGATCGCCCTCGCCGCGGACCTGCGCTCGGTACGGGAGGACGCGGAGGCCTCCAAGCACGAGGAAGCGGGCATCAAGGCCCTCACCCGCACCCTGGGGCCCCAGCACGTCCACACCGTCTCGGCCCGCCAGCAGGCCCGCCCGTACTGGGACTTCGAGCCCCAGCCGTAGCCCGGCGGCGGGCCCGCCGCCTGCCACTTGGACGGGTGCCACCCGCAGCGCTGGGCGCTCTGGGCGCTGGAGGATGCAGAGAGGGCCATGGCGGGTACGCGTCAGACCGGCCGGTACTCCGTGTGCGGGACGGCCCGCTCCCACGCCGCCTCGTACGCCGTCGCGTACTGCGCGGCCAGCGCCGGGGCGTGGTGGACCTCCATACGCGGACCGGTCCACTGGCCCTCGCCGCTGAAGTGGTGGAGGATCACGGTTTCCTCGTCCGTGACCCATCCGTCCAACACGGGCAGCGGCAGGCCGCGCGCACGGGACCGCGGCAGCCACCGCACGTCCTCGCCCGCCGCGACGTTCGAGAACGTCCCGTCGTACTCGTACCGCACGTAGTCGCTCAGCGGCTCGGAAACGACGCGCAGACGACGCATGACCACGCCCCGACCCGTCGCCTCGGCCACGACGTCCAGCCACGACCGCCACCACGACGCGCGGTCGTCCGGGTCGTACCGGTGCCCTTGCTGTCACCGGATGAACTCCGGGTCGTCCCGCATGTAGCAGTCCCGCATTTCAAGGTGCATCGCAGAGCGCTGCGCCTTGGCGAGTGCCTCACGTACCGCTGTTGCCACCGGTGACCTCACTGTCCGGTCCAGGACGGCCAAATTCCCAGGAACTCCAGGGCCATTGATCGCTCCTCTACCGAGCGGATTGCACCGACGTGCACGAGCCTTGTCCTTTCCAGTGACCGGCACAAGAGCGCCTCAAGGCGAGCCCGTGCGGGGACGCCATAGCCCGGGAGCAACGCTTTCGTGCGTTCTGGATCACACGGAACCGGCCCTGCCCCATACCCTGTCAGTGTCGAGCTGCTAGGAGAGGGGCAAGGCCGCGATGTCACCTGATGCTTTCCCGGACCCGTACACGGACCCGCTGGTCTTCGGGCAGAGAATGCAGATCCTCCGCCAGCGCCGTGGCCTCACTCGCGACCAACTCGGCGGCCTTCTCGCGCGATCCGGGTCATGGGTCAAGGCCGTCGAGACCGGCCGTCTGCGTACTCCGCACCTGCCCGTCGTCCTCCGTATCGCCGAGGTGCTGCGTGTCCGGGACCTGTCCGACCTCACGGGGGACCAGTCCATGCAGGTCAGTCTGTTCACCGGCCCCGGGCACCCGCGGTTTGCCGCGGTCCGCGAGGCCCTCAACACGCTCCAGCTCGGCGACAGTCGAGAGGCACCGCCTGCCGCGCACCTGACCGCGCGCCTCGCCCGTGCGTGGTCGGCCCGGCATTCCGCGCCGAACCACCGCGACGTCGTGGGGGCCCTGCTGCCGGATCTGGTCCGGGACGCGCAGTCCGCGGTCCGGCAGGCCGAGACCGTGGCCGACCGCAAAGCAGCCCAGGCGCGCCTCGCCGAGGTGTACTTCCTCGCGCAGTTCTTCTGCGCCTACCAGCCGGACGCCCCCTTGGTATGGCGGGTGGCGGAGCGCGGCATGATGGCCGCGCGGGACTCCGAGGACCCGCACGCGATCGGCCTCGCCGCGTGGCTCACCACGCAGGCTCACCGCGAGCGCGCGCACCTCGACGCGGCCGACGCCGTCACCCTGGAGACCCTCCGCTACCTGGAGCCCCTCCTCCCCGAAGCCAGCATGGACGTCCGCGCGGTCGCCGGGGCCCTCACCGTCGAGGCAGGGCTGACGGCCGCCCGCCGCGGGGAGACCGGCACCGCGTGGCGGTGCTGGGACGACGCCCGGGCCCTGGCCGAGTCCCTGCCCCGTGGGTATTTCCACCCCGTGACGAGCTTCTCCAGGGCTGTCATCGGCGCGCACGCGGTCACCGTGGCCGTCGAGCTGCACGCCGGAGGGGAGTCGGCGCGCCAGGCCGCACGGGCGGAGGCGGAGGCGATTCCATCGCGCCCGCGGCGGGCCCGGCACCGGATCGAGCAGGCCCGCGCATACCACCTCGACGCGCAGCCGGGCGTGGCGCTGGCGACGCTGGCGCAGGCTCACGAGACTGCGCCGGAGACCGTGCAGTACAACGGGTACGCGAAGCGGATCGTTCTGGAGGAGGCCGAGTCGAAGAGCCCTGCACGCCGTCGACGAGCGTCTGAACTTGCATCCCGGCTGGGGCTGCTGACGGCCTGAAGAGAACGGGCACGGACTGTGCCCCTGCCCATACCGGTCCACCCCTACCGTCGTCACACCACCCGATGACGACGGCAGGGAGCGAGACCGCGTGATGCATGAAGCAGTACCCCGATCCTTCGAGGACGTCCCTCACGCGCTGCTCCACAAGCGGGTGCGGGACATCGCGTCCGGCGTCGAGGGGGTGCTCATGGCCGTGGTCCGGGAGGACGTCTCCGACACACCGGTCCGTGAGCGCTGGGTGAGGCTGGCGTACGTCCGCGGCCCGTCCGGCCGGGAGATCTCCACGGCCGTGGCCAACATCGAGGCCGTCTGATGGAGGCCCCCGACCTGTTCCCGCGGCTGCCGGTTCCCCCGGACTCCTGCGCCGAGTGCGCCGCCCACGTCTTGGTCCGCTTCCAGGCCCACGTGGAGCGTGACCGCTCGCGCGTCAGCGACATGAACGTCCTGATCATGCGCCACCACCCCGAACTGCGAGCCCGGCGCGCACTGCTCGGCTGACCATGGCCGCTCCTCTACAGCCGGGTGACTACGTTCCGCCCAAAGGGAGTTGCGGTGAGTGAAGATCCTGACGAGGCCCGTCCGAGGGTGTGGGTCGACCCAAGGTTCCAGGCGGTGGTGGCAACCTTTGCCACGACCCGGGTCGAGCACCGACCCGGGAGGCGGCCCCGCCGAGTCTGCCCCCACGGGTCCGGCATGACCGTCATGGTGGACCCTGCAACGGGCGCCTCCCGGAACGTCGCGTGCGCGGCATGCTCCAAGCCTGAGACCTGAGCCACGACGGCCGGATCGCCGCCAGACTGCCGCAGTCGCGTAGCGATCCGGCCGGCGTCGGGCAGCGCGCAGAAGTCGACCACGATGTCCTCAGACCTCCTGAACAGACTCTAACCAGCCAATAAATAATCAGCCTGACTCGACTGATCCGGGCCTCATTCGGCTGTTTTCAGCCAGTGGGCGCGTAAAGGTCCTTAATACGGCTGAACTGGCCACCTGGGCACTCCAAGATCGACCACTTCGCTGTGGCCAAAAAAGTCGATGCACCTAGGGATCTTGGGCGGTACGGTCATGGACAGCCAGCAGGGGGGCAGGGAAATGACTGGCATCCCAAAGTCAACGGGCTAAAGTCGCAAACCCTGGCCCAGATGAGTCCAGCCGCAGTGCCGTGAGTACGACCTGCCGGGCGCGAGCTGCTTCATGAATCAGAGCCCTGTCTCTCCGACCTCGGAGTCCCGCAGGTGGGATGAAGGTGGGAGAAGCATTCGGTTCACGGATGTTGGCGTGAGATGAGAGACGGCCCAGCACTGCGCACGCGTACAGGGTGCACTGAACGGCCTGAAGTCATTTATTCCTCCGCGCAGTTCAATGACTTCCGAGGAGGGGTAAACCCCCTCTCGGGTAGCCGGCCTATCAGGTGCGGGGTTTCTGGTCTGTAGCGGAGCCATTCCGATATTTGGGGGGAGCGCTCTGAAGCGCCATTGCAACACTTCTGCCTCAACTATGCAAAACGAAGGAAGTTTTCAGTGAGCATCAGGAGAAACGCTGGCACGGTTCAGGCGCTCGTACGTCGAGCGGGACTCGCTTCTGTGGGTGCGGCCTCGATCCTCGCGGTCACCATGGGCCCGGCCCAGGCTGCCAGTTGGTCCAGCTACATGACCAACGTGGGCCCGAACTTCGAGTCCTCTCGCTGGTACACCAGCGGCGGGACCCACACCATCCAGTTCACGGGTTGCACCAGTGATAGTTCGGTGGTAAATGTCACCCTGGCCCAGGACATCAAGCTGCAGCCGGACCCGTACTACTCGACTGCCGCGTTCACCAACTGCCTCTCCGGTTCGAACGCCGTCTCTACCGGCAACTGGGGCAACAAGGGAGCCGGAGACTTCTATTTCGTCGTCAACAATGGCGGTTGGGCCAGGCTCAGCGTCAGGTCCCTGACCGTGACGTACTGACCCTGAACGTGTAACCCTGAAGACAATTTTCACCCCCGATGGAGGATCCTTTCCTCCATCGGGGGTGGCACCCCGTCATGCACGCGAGGACGATATGCCCCTGCAATTCCATGATTGCACCTTTCGGTACGGTCGACGAAACCAGCCCGTCATTAACGGACTGAATCTCAATTTCTCTTCGGGGCACACTGTTCTGCTCGGCCCGAACGGAGCGGGGAAGAGCACTCTCCTCACTCTCGGCTCGGGGGCTTGGCGACCGGAGCGTGGTCGGGTTTGCTTGAATCGCCTGGATTCGGCGAGGGGGCGTCGGGCGAGGGACTATCGGAAGCAAGTCTCCTGGCTTCCCCAGCGCCCTGGCTTTCTGCCGGGGTTGACCTGTCGTGAGCACGTGGCCTACATCGGGTGGCTCAAGGGGATGAACGAGCGGGCCGCATGGACCGCAGCCCCGGCCGCCTTGGATCGCGTCGGACTGAGCAAGCACCGAGACCACCGGATCAAGTCACTCTCCGGCGGCCAGCAGCAGCGTGTGGCGATCGCCGGGGCCCTGGGCCACGACGCTGAGGTCCTGCTGCTCGACGAGCCCACGGTCGGGCTCGACCCTCAGCAGCGACGGCGGTTCCTCGACCTGCTGGTGTCCCTGCGAGGAAGCGTGCACGTCATCGTCTCCACACACGACATCGGAGATCTCCACGAAGCCTTCGACGAGGTTGTCGTCTTCGAGGCCGGCCGACCCAGGTTCCAGGGAGCAGTCGAGGAGTTCGCAGCGCATGCCACTCCCGGATCGGTCCCCGGTCGGCAGCTCGAGAGCGCCTACACCACCATCCTCGGGGGCGGGTCGTGATCAAAACAGCGAACCTCCGCTCCTCGGCGGCACCCTGGCTGGTGCTTCCGGCCCTCTTTTATGCCGGTGTCGTCGTCCAGGCCAATGCGGTCACCGCTGGCACCGACTTCGGGGTGTTGAGTGGTGAATACGCTGGCCAGTCCCTCCCCATCGTGACAGCGGCCGTAGCCGCGTCGGCAGCCTGGGAGGCGGGTCGGCAGCGCGCCCTCACCGAATTTGTCAAGAGCTCGGTACGCAGCCCTCTCCAACGTGTCCTGTACGCACTCCTTCCCACGGTGGCCCTGCACGTCGTGCTCGTCACCACCATGGTGGCCCTCGGCTGGCAGCTTCAGGGCGTACCGCCGTCGGGGGCAGGATGGCTCGCCGTTGCCCACTTGGTGGTCATCCCGCTCGGATGGATGGCGATCGGCTGGGCCATCGGCACCGTTGCGCCTCGAAGCATCGCTGCGCCCCTGGCGGGAATCCTGGGCTGGATCCTCCTCCTCTTCCCCGCCAGCCTGGCCACTCCCTGGTACCGCCACCTGTTCGGAACGATCATCGAGAATTCGACAGTCACCGACGTGCGTGCTCCCGCCGCCTACCTCATTCCCTGGGCCTTCACCACTGTGATGGCCCTCGCCGTCTGGATCGCCATCACGCTCAAGCCCCGTGTCGCCGGGGTGCTCGTCGGTCTCGCAGTTCTGGCGGCTTCCCTCGTCGTGGGCCGGGGCGCCGTCATCGACTGGGGTTACGTCCGTCCCGACGAACCCCGCGCCCTCCAATACACTTGCGCCGGCGCCTCACCGAAGGTGTGCTTTCCCGTCGAGTACGCGGACTACGTCGGAAAGGCCAGCGATGACATACGCCCGCCTTTGGCGGCACTGGCCAGGGCCGGGATCGCACTCCCCGACGAACTGCGGCTCCAGTCTGCACGCGTCCCGGTGACACCTGGTATCTGGCCCTACGAGTGGTACCTCCCTCGCAGGGGCACCGTCGTCACCCGCGGCGACACCGTGAGCGATCTGGCCGAGACCGTCCTGGCGGGCACCGCCAGAGACCAGGGAGTGGCCAAGCCGTGCAATATGCCCGGGTCCGCAGCCAGTGCGTGGGCCATGCTCGTCATGGGAGCGGACACCACCCAGATGCGGCAGATGGTGCCCCCAGAGATGTCGGCCGAACTCGACGCCGTGCGCAAGCGTTCGGTAGGCGACCAAGCTGACTGGTTCCGCGCACAGGCACGCTCTCAGAAGCACTGCCAGGCACCGCAATGAAGCTCTACGCCCTGACTGTCCGCCGCTGGTGGCTAATGCCACCGGCCGTCCTCCTGGCGGCCGTCCTCTGTGTGATCGCGGGGCGCAGCGTGGTCCCTCTGCCGCAACTGGTCATAGGAGCCGGTGCCGGGAAGCTGTCGTACTTCCTGCCGGTCGTCATCACCGCTGCCATGATCTATTGCATGGATCGGCGGCTTTCCCAGGTCGAGCTGACTGCCGTCACTCCCGTGCACATCTGGGACCGTCTGTCTCTGTTGGCAACGGCGATTCTGACACTGGCGTGCAGTCCCTTCACCGGCTTCGACGTCGCACGCAACATCATCTTCGTCATGGCCCTCACCCTCGCCGTCCGCCGGCTGACCAATGAGTCGACGGCCATCGCCGTCGGGTTCCTCTACATCACCACATGCCTGATGCTCGGCCGACAATTCGACCCGCAAGGACATTTCCAGGGATCTTGGTGGGCTCTCCCTCTCTACCCGACACAGGACATACCGGCCGCTGTGGCGACTGCCGTCGCCTTCGCACTGGCCCTAGCCTTCGGCGTACGCCCCCGCCTCAGAACACAGTGACCCGATAGCCCTCTGTGTCCGGGTGGCTGAAGGCCAGCGCGTAGCGACGTGACGGTAGTGAGCGCCCTTGACAGGGCGGCCCGCCCCGTCTAACTCGCCGCCGGTGGGGAGAGGAGGCGAAACGTCCAGCAGGCAGGCGGCAAAGACCCCGCCCCCCGGACAGCCGGAAGGCCCGGCCCCCATCGGGGCCGGGCCTTCCAACTGCTCAGCTCAACTCAGCGCAGTGCTTACGCCTCGAAGACCTCGTTCAGCAGGAGCTGCTGCTCCGCCTGGTGGCGCTTCGCGGAGCCCACCGCCGGGGACGAGCCGTGCGGACGCGAGACGCGGCGCAGGCGCTCGCCGGCCGGGATGTCGGCGCCGACGGCCAGGTCGAGGTGGTCGATCAGGTTCAGCGCGATGAACGGCCACGCGCCCTGGTTCGCCGGCTCCTCCTGGGCCCAGATGTACTTCGCCGCGTTCGGGAACTTGGCGATCTCCGCCTGGAGTTCCGCGCCGGCCAGCGGGTACAGCCGCTCGATGCGGACGATCGCGGTGTCGGTGATGCCGCGCTTCTCCCGCTCGGCCTCCAGGTCGTAGTAGACCTTGCCCGCGCAGAAGACGACCTTGCGGACCGCGTTCGGGTCCACGGTCGAGTCGCCGATGACCGGACGGAACGAACCGGTCGTGAACTCCTCCGCCTTCGACGCCGCCGCCTTCAGACGCAGCATCGACTTCGGGGTGAAGACGATGAGCGGCTTGTGGTGCGGGTTGTGGACCTGCCAGCGCAGCAGGTGGAAGTAGTTCGACGGCAGGGTCGGCATCGCGACCGTCATGTTGTCCTGCGCGCACATCTGGAGGAAGCGCTCGGGACGCGCGGACGAGTGGTCCGGGCCCTGGCCCTCGTAGCCGTGCGGCAGCAGCAGCGTGACGCCGGAGGTCTGGCCCCACTTCTGCTCGGCCGAGGAGATGAACTCGTCGACGACGGTCTGCGCGCCGTTGACGAAGTCACCGAACTGCGCCTCCCACAGCACCAGCGCGTCCGGGCGGGCCAGCGAGTAGCCGTACTCGAAGCCCATGGCCGCGTACTCGGAGAGCAGCGAGTCGTAGACGTTGAAGCGGGCCTGCTCGTCCGAGAGGTACAGCATCGGCGTGTAGTCCTCGCCGGTCTCCCGGTCGATGAGGACCGCGTGACGCTGGCCGAAGGTGCCGCGGCGGGAGTCCTGGCCGGACAGCCGGACCGGGGTGCCCTCCATCAGCAGCGAACCGAAGGCCAGGGTCTCGCCCATGCCCCAGTCGATGGTGCCGTCGTCGATCATCGCCGCGCGGCGCTGCAGCTGCGGCAGCAGGCGCGGGTGGACGGTGACGTTCTCGGGGATGTTGACCTGGGACTCGGCGATCCGCTTGACGACGTCCTGGGAGATCGCGGTGTTCACGGTCACCGGGAACTCGGCCGCGGCCTGCGCCGGGGCCGGCACGCTGACGGGGGGCTGCGTGGCGGCCTCGCGGACCTCCGCGAAGACCTTCTCCAGCTGGCCCTGGAAGTCCTGGAGCGCCTGCTCGGCCTCTTCCAGCGTGATGTCGCCGCGACCGATGAGGGACTCGGTGTACAGCTTGCGCACCGAGCGCTTCTTGTCGATCAGGTCGTACATCAGCGGCTGGGTGAACGCCGGGTTGTCGGACTCGTTGTGACCGCGGCGGCGGTAGCAGATGAGGTCGATGACCACGTCCTTGTTGAACGCCTGGCGGAACTCGAAGGCGAGCCGCGCGATGCGGACCACGGCCTCCGGGTCGTCACCGTTCACGTGGAAGATCGGCGCCTCGATCATGCGGGCCACGTCGGTCGCGTACATCGACGAACGCGAGGACTCCGGGGCGGCGGTGAAGCCGACCTGGTTGTTGATGACCACGTGCACGGTGCCGCCGGTGCGGTAGCCGCGCAGCTGCGACATGTTCAGCGTCTCGGCGACCACACCCTGGCCGGCGAAGGCCGCGTCGCCGTGCAGGGCGAGCGGGAGCACCGTGAAGTCGGTGCCGCCCTTGTTGATGACGTCCTGCTTGGCGCGGACCACGCCCTCCAGGACCGGGTCCACCGCCTCCAGGTGCGAGGGGTTCGCGACGAGCGAGACCTTGATCTGCTCGCCGTCCAGGCCCGTGAAGGTGCCCTCGGCGCCCAGGTGGTACTTGACGTCGCCGGAGCCGTGCATCGACTTCGGGTCGAGGTTGCCCTCGAACTCGCGGAAGATCTGCGCGTACGACTTGCCGACGATGTTGGCGAGGACGTTCAGGCGGCCGCGGTGGGCCATGCCGATCGCGACCTCTTCGAGGCGGGCCTCGGCCGCGGAGTCGATGACCGCGTCGAGCAGCGGGATGACGGACTCGCCGCCCTCCAGGGAGAAGCGCTTCTGGCCGACGTACTTCGTCTGCAGGAAGGTCTCGAAGGCCTCGGCGGCGTTCAGGCGGCGCAGGATGCGCAGCTGCTCCTCGCGCTCCGGCTTGGAGTGCGGACGCTCGATGCGGTCCTGGATCCAGCGGCGCTGCTTCGGGTCCTGGATGTGCATGAACTCGACGCCGGTGGTGCGGCAGTACGAGTCGCGCAGCACGCCGAGGATGTCGCGGAGCTTCATCATCGACTTGCCGGAGAAGCCGCCGACCGCGAACTCGCGCTCCAGGTCCCACAGGGTGAGGCCGTGCTCGGTGATGTCGAGGTCGGGGTGCTTGCGCTGCTTGTACTCCAGCGGGTCGGTGTCGGCCATGACGTGGCCGCGGACCCGGTAGGAGTGGATCAGCTCGAAGACGCGGGCGGCCTTCGTGACGTCGTCGTCGTGGGAGGCGTCGATGTCACGGTTCCAGCGGACCGGCTCGTACGGGATGCGCAGGGCCTCGAAGACGGCGTCGTAGAAGCCGTCCTGGCCGAGCAGCAGGTTCGCGACGATGCGCAGGAACTCGCCGGAGGCCGCGCCCTGGATGACCCGGTGGTCGTAGGTCGAGGTCAGGGTCATGACCTTGGAGATGCCCAGCTTGTTCAGGGTGTCCTGCGAGGTGCCCTGGAACTCGGCGGGGTAGTCCATGGAGCCGACGCCCATGATGACCGACTGTCCGGGCATCAGGCGGGGCACGGAGTGCACGGTGCCCAGGCCGCCGGGGTTGGTCAGCGAGACGGTGACGCCGGTGAAGTCGTCCATCGTCAGCTTGCCGACGCGGGCACGGCGGACGATGTCCTCGTAGGCCTGCCAGAACTCGAAGAAGTTGAGGGTCTCGGCCTTCTTGATGCCGGCGACGACGAGCTGACGGTCGCCGTTCGGCTTCACCAGGTCGATCGCGAGACCGAAGTTGATGTGCTCCGGCTTGACCAGGGTCGGCTTGCCGTCCTTCTCCGCGAAGGAGTGGTTCATGGCCGGCATGGCCTTGATCGCCTGGACCATCGCGTAGCCGATGAGGTGGGTGAAGGAGATCTTCCCACCGCGGGCGCGCTTGAGGTGGTTGTTGATGACGATGCGGTTGTCGAACAGCAGCTTCACCGGGACGGCGCGGACGGAGGTGGCCGTCGGCACGTCGAGGGAGGCGTTCATGTTCTTGGCCACGGCAGCGGCCGGGCCGCGGAGCGTCACCAGTTCGGGGCCGGAGGGGGCCTCGGTGGCGGGCGCGGCCTTCTGGGCGGCTACGGCGGAGGGGGCGGGCGCGGCCGGTGCGGCGGCCGGGGCCTGGGAGGTGACAGTCACAGCAGGGGCACCAGAGGGGGTGGCAGGAGCAGGGGCAGGAGCTGACACAGGCGGGGCGGCCGGAGCGGCCGCCCCGGGGGAGCCGTTGCCGGCGACGGGAGGCACGGCGCGCGCCGCCCCCGTGGCGGCGGCGACAGGGGCCTGAGGGGCTGCGGCGGAGGTGGCGGCCTGTGCGGAGGCGCCATCCGTCGTCGTGGACTTCCCGGGACCGTCCGCCTTCACCGGAGCGACAGCGCCCCCCGGCTTGTAGTCGGCGAAGAAGTCCCACCAGGCCCGGTCGACCGAGTTCGGGTCCTGGAGGTACTGCTGATAGATCTCGTCGACGAGCCACTCATTCGCGCCGAAGCCTGAGGCAGGGGTCTTCCCGCCCTCTGCTGCTTCGGTCGTGGTGCTCGGGTTACTGGGGGACTGTGGCGACACGGCGGCAACCGCCCTCTTCCGCTTCACAAGGTATGGACAGCGGGAATAAAGGCTACGCCTCCCGGACGGTGCCTTGCAGGCCGGGCGGGACTTCCGTCGCGCAGGTCACATCGAACGGCGGGTTTCACCACGTGGAATGGCGGGAAACAAGCGTGGTTCGGGTAGGGGGCACCCAGGTTGCGGCCTCCATGGCTTCGCACCCCTGACGACCCCGGGCACATGTGGCCGAGATCATGTCCTTCCCACCAGAACCCTACGTCAAGACGATGCCGGTGAGCTGCCCGGAAGAGTGACAAGGATTCGGCAACCCCGTGACGATTCGGCCACGCCGATGCGCCCGCCGTGCAGGCCGACGGCCCAGCGGGCGATCGCCAGACCCAGTCCGGTGCCCCCGTCGCCGCCGCGCGCCGCGCCCCGGTTGAACCGCTCGAAGACCCGGTGCCGCTCCGCCTCCGGAATTCCGGGACCCTCGTCGACGACCTCCAGGGCCAGACTCCCGGGCGCGTCGCCGGCCCGGGCGCGGACCGTCACCCGGCCGTGCGGCGGACTGTGCTTGACCGCGTTGTCGATCAGGTTCGCCACCACTTGGTGCAGCCGCTCCGCATCGGCGTGCGCCGTCAGCTCCGGCGGGAACACGTCCAGGTGAAGGTGCACGTCATTGCGGGTGTGCCCGCCCGAACCGGACGTCAGCCCCGGCCGCCCCGCGGCCGCCAGCCCCGACTCCTTCAGCACCCCCGACAGGTACGGCCACACCTCGAAACGGCGCGCCTTCAACGGCACCACCCCGTTGTCCACCCGGGACAGGTCCAGCAGGGTCTCCACCAGCCGGCCGAGCCGTTCCGTCTGCTTCAGGGCCGTGCGCATCGTCTCCGGATCGGCCTGTGAGACCCCGTCCACGACGTTCTCCAGCACCGCCCGCAGCGCCGCGATCGGCGTGCGGAGCTCGTGCGAGACGTTCGCGACCAGTTCTCTACGGTGCCTGTCCACGGCCTCCAGGTCATCGGCCATCAGGTTGATCGTCGCGGCCAGATCGCCCAGCTCGTCGCGGCGTCCGGCGCCGCGCACCCGGCGCGTGTAGTCCCCGTGGGAGATGGCGCGGGCGACCGTCGTCATGTCGTCCAGCGGGGCCGTCAGGCTGTGCGCCACGAACTGGGTGATCAGCATCGAGGCGATCACCGAGAAGACCGTGATGAACCGGACCTCCGTGGCCGTGCGCAGCGCCACCATCAGCAGCCCCGTGGTGATGAACACCGACACCACGACGAGCGTGCCCAGCTTCGTCTTGATCGAGAACGGCGAGTAGGGCCGCAACCCCGGTCCCGGGGGCCGGTCGCTCACGCCTGCGCCGGGGTCTCCAGGGCGTACCCGACGCCGTGGACCGTCCGGATCCGCTCCGCGCCGATCTTCCGGCGCAGCGCCTTGATGTGGCTGTCGACCGTACGGGTGCCCGAGGCGTCCGCCCAGTCCCAGACCTCCGCGAGCAGCTGCTCCCGCGAGAGCACCGCGCGGGGCGTCCCCGCCAGGCACACCAGCAGGTCGAACTCGGTCGGCGTCAGGTGCACGTCCTCCGCCTGCACCCGGACCCGCCGCTGCGCGTGGTCGATCTCCAGGTCGCCCAGGCGCAGCGTGGCCCCGCGCGGGGCGGTCGCGGCCAGCGTGGCCCGCTCCACCCGGCGCAGCAGGACGTGGACCCGCGCGGCCAGCTCCCGCATGGAGAACGGCTTCGTCATGTAGTCGTCCGCCCCGACCCCGAGCCCGACCAGCATGTCGGTCTCGTCGTCCCGGGCGGTGAGCATCAGCACCGGCACGGGCCGCTGCGCCTGGACCCGGCGGCACACCTCCAGCCCGTCGAAGCCCGGCAGCATGACGTCGAGCACCAGCAGCTCCGGCAGCCAGCTCTCGGAGGCGGCCACGGCCGCCGGCCCGTCGTAGGCCGTCTGCACCTGGAAGCCCTCCGCCCGCAGCCGGGCCGCGATGGCGTCGGCGATGGTGCGGTCGTCCTCGACCACGAGCACGCGCCGCTGGGCGCCCGGGGTGGCCGCGGCGCCGTTGTGGGTGGTGTGTGTCTGTTCCATGTCCCGCCCCTGAAGATCCCGCGTGATGGGGTGCAGCGTAGAGGAGGCACCGGCCTGCGGCTATGTGCGGTTCGGACAGGGAACGGACGGGTGAACGGGCCGTGCACCGTGTTGCCGGACAACGCGCGGGGCGGTGGCCGGAAAGGGCCGACGGCCCGGTGGACCCGCCCGGCACGGCCCTAGAAACCCGGCAGGGCCTCCAGGACCCGCTCCAGTCCGGGTGTCAGCGAGCCCTGGTCGGAGCTCACCGTGGACCCCTCATACACGAACGTGTAGGCGAACCCGTCGTAGACCGGCGGGTCCGTCGTCGCGTCGGCCGGCAGGTGCGGCAGGTCCGCGGCGCGCAGCGCGGTGCGCAGCGCCTCCAGACCGGACGGCGGGCACCGCCCGGCCTCCGGCCGCGCGGTGCCCGCCGTCCGGGTCCAGGAGCCGTCGCCCCGGACGGTGAGGACGACCGTACGGCCGGCGAACCCGCCGGTACGGGTGACGGTGACCAGCCGCTCGGCGGCGGGATCCAGGCTCGGGGACGCCGACGGGGCCGGGCGGCCGGGGGACGCGGGGGTCCCCGCGCCGGCGCCGGCCGTCGCCCCGGCCGA